>JBKJOH010000141.1:0-11779 GCA_046593295.1 Polaromonas sp.
GCGCTCGACTCGCTGACCAAGTCCGTGATGCACGAGGCGCTACTCGAGATTTACTACAAGAACAAGGTCACGATTTTCTTCATCACGCACGATCTCGAAGAAGCCATCTTTCTCGGACATAAGCTGGTAATCATGACTACTCGGCCGTGCAAGCCGAAAAAGATTATTGATGTGGACATCCCTCATCCCCGTGATTACAGCGTACTGACGAGTCCTCGTTTCCGGCAACTGATGGATGAAACCGTAGAACTCGTTCATGAAGAAGCAAAGAAATCCTTTGCCTCCGGCGAAAAGGAAGGGTAAAGGAAGGGTAAAAAAATGAACATGATAAATCGTTGGAAGAAGAGACTATTTAGCAAAACCAGTTTGCGGGCAGTTATTTCGGTAATCATATTTCTGGTGTTATGGGAGGTCGGGTCTCGATCCAAGCAATGGCTGGGGGTCTCCTTGCCTTGGATAGGAAAGGTACCGGCACCAACGGCCGTGCTGAGTGTCTGGGTGGGACTGGTGGGTGATATCGGGTATTGGCAAAGTTGGGTTTTCAGTCTGGGTCGCGTCGTGCTGGGCTTTCTTGCCGCGATGGCGGTCGGAATTCCATTGGGCTTGATGATGGCTGTGAACAAGCGCTTCCACGACATCGTCTTTCCATCGTTCGAGATGCTGCGCCCTATCCCTCCGCTGGCTTGGGTTCCGGCCTCCATCATCTTTTGGCCCACACAGGAGCTTTCAATTGCCTTCGTAATTTTCCTGGGGGCGTTCTTCACGATAGTGATCAACGTGGTGAGTGGCGCGCGATCGATTGATATTCGCTACTTTCAATCGGCCCAGTCCATGGGTTCCTCTCAGTGGGACATCTTCCGTCGCGTCGTCCTGCCTGCAACCACGCCTTCCATCGTGGTCGGTTCGGCGGTTGGCATGGGAATCACCTGGGAAGTGGTGGTGGCAGCCGAAATGATCTCCGGCGGAGGTGCCAGCGGGGCTGCGGGCGGCGGCCTGGGCTTTTTCATCTGGAACTCTTACATAGGCGGCGCCTATGAGCAGATCGTCGTCGGGATGATCAGTATCGGGATAGCGGGATATGCCTGCAGCTCAGTACTGCGTTCGCTGGGAGGATTCTTTACACCATGGCTGAAGAAACGATAAGGAGACCAGGATAATGAATGATCTAAATACATCTTCAGTGCGCGCCAGTAGTGCAAAGCCAGTGGCGGGCGCGGGCGAGATCACAGTCAGCAACGTCAGCAAATCATATGGAGCTGGTCTCTTTACCAAGGACGTGGTTCAGGACTGCTCATTCACCATTGAGCGCAACAAGCTGACGGTGATGATCGGACCATCAGGTTGCGGAAAAAGCACGCTGATCCGGCTCCTTGCCGGGTTCGAAAAGCCGACTTCCGGAACGATCGTCCTGGATGGCAAGCCGATAACCGGACCGGGGCGCGACCGTCTTGTGGTGTTCCAGGAGTCCGCATTGTTTCCCTGGATGTCAACCTACGACAACATCATGTACGGACCCCGCGCGCGTGGTGAAGATACCCAGCAGGCGCGCGATATGGCCAAGTTCCTGCTCGAAAAAGTAGGGCTGACCGCGTTTCGCGACAAGTATCCGCCGCAGCTCTCCGGCGGTATGCAGCGTCGTGCGGAATTGGCTCGGGCCATGATAAATAACCCGACCGTGATGATTCTCGACGAGCCCTTCCGTGGTCTGGATGCCATGTCTAAAGAATTGATGTGGGAATACTACGCGGGGCTTTTCGAGGAGTCGAGGAGGACTAACTTTTTCGTTACGACTGACATCGATGAAGCAATTTATCTAGCCGATCGTTTGCTGATCATGACGAATACGCCTGCACGTGTTCGTGCGACTTTGGATATTGACATCCCGCGGCCAAGAAAAATTAAAGACTTATTCAACAACGCGCGTGCCAACGAAGTGAAGATAGAAGCTCTGTCCCTGTTACACGAAGAAGCAATGAAATCGTTTTCAGGTGGAAGCAAGGCCGCAGCTGACTTTATACAGGCTTACGCAAAGCGTGACACAAAACAAGAGGTGAAGCATTGAATTAACACTAACGAAATTACCACTTCAGCACAACAAAACAGAACCGTATACCGCATCTGGTTCCGGTTCGCGCACCAGGCCTTTGAAGACTAACTAGGAGATTTGAAAATGACAACACAAATTATCGATATGAGAAGCCGTCCGTCCTTCCTGCATGATTTTTACGGTGCTACACCTGGCACCAAGGAATACGATGTCGTGAAATGGCTGAATCGACGAGTCGGATCCAAGGATGACGAACACTTCACTCGCTCCAAAACCTTGAAAGGATTTGTAAAAGAGGTCCGAGAGTCAGGTATCCATGCTGCAGTCGTTGTCGGGCGAGACATTCCCGGGATTCGCCATTCGAATGATGAGATTTGTAAATTGACGAGCAAGCACAAAGAGCTCATTGGTATCGGATCGGTGGATCCGTACGCTCTTGGCAGTCAGGGCGCGGCCATGGAAGTTGAGCGCGCAATCAAGACTCTGGGTTTGAAGGGTATCAATCTCGAGCCAGGCTTCGCGAGCACGCCCACGCATGCTGACGATCCGATTTACAATCCGATTTACGAGGTTTGTTCCAAACTCAACGTGCCGGTCTGCCTTATGTCCGGACCTACCACACCGAATTTTGATTTGAACAATCCTGCGGCAGTTGGCCGCGTTGCGCGCGCATTCCCCAATCTTTCGATCGTTTGCTATCACGGCTTTTATCCCTATGTAAACGAGATTATCGGCGTGGCCTTTCGCTATGCAAACGTGTTTGTGGTTCCGGACATGTACATCTTTCTTCCCGGTGGAAATCTGTATGTCGAAGCGGCCAATGGCTTTATGAAAGATCAAATTATGTTCGGAAGCTCGTACCCATTCCGGCCCATGGCTCAATCGATCAAAGACTACCAGAAACTGGGCTTTCGCGACAAGGCCATGGAAAGCGTGTTTTCGACCAATGCCAAACGTGTTCTAAAAATCGTATAAAGATTCTGCTGCGCGTGCCAAGGTTCTAAAGGTGGATCCGGCCATGGCATCTTTCAGAGAAGCTTCTTCGGCGGATATTGAAGCCTTGTTGGGCTTGTATGAGCTGCTGGAATTCAAACCCGCGCAAAGCCTCTCTTTGGAGGCAGCGCGAGTTCGTTTCGAGCGATATCAAGAATATCCCAACTATCAGATATATGTTGCGGAGTTGGGCGAAGCGATAGTGGGAACGTTTGCGTTGATCATAGTTGACAGCGTTGCGCACTCGGGGAAGCCCTTCGCGGTAGTGGAAGACGTGGTGGTTTCGCAAGATTGTCAAGGACGGGGAATAGGCAAGCGCATGATGGAATTTGCGATGTGCCGCTGTAAAGAGTTTGGCTGCTACAAGCTTACTTTGTCCAGCCATCTCAAGCGCCAGAAAGCCCATTCGTTCTATGAATCCCTAGGCTTCGAGAAGCATGGGTTTAGTTTTTTTATCACATGACATTGTGTGCGCAGCTGGAATTCGGATACAGGGAAAGCCTCTCTTTGGAGGCAATGCAAATTCGTTTCGAGCGCTACGGTGAGAAGCCAGCTATCGGATCTATGTTGCGGAAGTTGGACGAAGCTTTAATTGGAACCGTGCTTATCGGGTTAGCACACATGATGACTTGATCTGCACTACCTGTAGTGTCCGCGAGGCGCGGTGGGCCACTACCCATAGTGGTTGTGTGTGTTAACCCGATAAGTACGATTGGAACGTTTGCGTAGAACATAATCAGCGACGTCGCAACAGTACCTTGACACGATCCGCGTTACAGTGATTTAATTAACGTTAATTTTTTACTTAGGAAATTCTTATGAAAACGAAAGCTGCAATTGCCTGGAAGGCTGGTGCCCCACTGACGATTGAGGAAGTGGATCTGGCTGGCCCAAGAGCCGGGGAAGTTTTGGTTGAGATCAAAGCAACAGGGATTTGCCATACTGACTACTACACTCTTTCCGGTGCCGACCCGGAAGGAATTTTCCCCTCGATTTTGGGCCACGAAGGTGCAGGCATCGTGCTAGAGGTTGGCGCCGGCGTGACTTCGCTCAAAAAAGACGATCACGTCATTCCTCTATATACGCCGGAATGCCGCCAATGCAAATTCTGCCTTTCGCGCAAGACCAATCTCTGTCAGGCCATCCGCTCGACCCAAGGGCGTGGTCTGATGCCGGATGCGACTTCACGTTTTTCGATCGACGGCAAGCCCATTTTTCATTATATGGGGACCTCGACGTTCTCGAATTACATTGTGGTACCGGAAATCGCGTTGGCCAAAATCCGTGAAGACGCGCCGTTCGACAAGGCCTGCTATATCGGCTGCGGCGTTACAACCGGTGTCGGCGCGGTCGTGTTTTCCGCCAAAGTCGAAGCTGGCGCAAATGTCGTGGTGTTCGGTCTCGGCGGGATCGGGCTGAACGTCATTCAGGGCGCAAAAATGGTCGGCGCGGACAAAATTATCGGCGTCGATATTAATCCAGGTCGAATCGAGATGGCGCGCAAGTTCGGCATGACCCATTTTGTCAATCCGAAGGAAGTCGAAAATGTCGTCGATCACATAATTCAATTGACCGATGGCGGCGCTGATTATTCGTTTGAGTGCATCGGCAACACGACCACCATGCGCCAGGCGCTGGAATGCTGCCACAAGGGCTGGGGCCAGTCCTTCATCATCGGGGTCGCAGCGGCAGGACAAGAAATCAGTACCCGTCCCTTCCAGCTGGTCACCGGACGCGAATGGAAGGGTTCGGCTTTCGGTGGCGCACGCGGGCGTACCGACGTACCGAAGATCGTAGACTGGTATATGGACGGCAAGTTGAATATCGACGACTTGATCACCCATACCCTGCCGTTGGAGCGTATCAACGAAGGTTTTGATCTGATGAAAAGCGGCGAGTCGATTCGATCCGTTGTGCTCTACTAATGGCGCAGCCATGCTTGAACTGATCAGTGAGCACGCCTGTTTCGGCGGCGTGCAGCGTTTTTATTCGCACCAATCGAGCGCGATTGGCCTGCCAATGCGCTTCTCGGTTTTCTTGCCGGCGCAAGCGCGCGCCGGCAAGGTGTCGGCTCTGTTTTATCTGGCTGGACTGACCTGCACGGAGGAAACCTTCATGATCAAGGCGGGTGCGCAACGCATCGCGGCCGAGCAAGGCTTGATCCTGATTACCCCGGATACCAGCCCACGCGGCGCTGGTATCGCGGGCGAATCCGACAGCTGGGATTTCGGCCTGGCGGCGGGCTTCTATGTGGATGCAACAGAGGCGCCGTGGAATGCGCATTACCGCATGTACAGCTATGTGCTGGAGCTGTATCAAACGGTAATGCAGGCATTGCCGGTGGATTCATCTAAAGTTGGCATTTTTGGTCATTCAATGGGAGGCCATGGGGCGTTGGTGCTGGCGCTGCGCAATCCGGGTCTGTTCCGCTCGGTCTCTGCTTTTGCGCCTATCTGCGCGCCCAGCCAATGCCCTTGGGGAAAGAAAGCGTTCTCTGGGTACTTGGGTAGCAACGAACAAAACTGGCTGCAATACGATGCTAGTGCGCTGATGGAAAATAGACAGACCCCGTTCCCAAACGGCATCCTGATCGATCAAGGCCTGGCCGATAAATTCCTTCCGGATCAGCTGTTCCCAGAGGCTTTCGAACAGGCATGCAAAAAGGCGCAACAGCCGCTGGAGCTACGTAGACATGCTGGCTATGATCATGGCTACTACTTTATTTCAACCTTCGTCGAAGAGCATATTCGGTTTCACTCTGGGCAGTAATACAGTCAGTAGTTGGCGAGGTAGCGCTGTCGAATCAGTACAGATCGATGGCGACGCTTATGACAAAGTTTTTTTTGCTGGGGAAGTACAGTTTCAAACGATCGTCGTGGTCCCCAGCCTGCGCCGTCATTAACGTAAATGTAAAAAAGGAGAAAATATCATGGGTAAGGCAGTCAAAATACATCCGGCAGTCGATGGTGGACTTAAACCGGCGGCAGCAAAGTTTGCGGGCGGAACCCTGTCGTGCGAATGCGAGAAAAAAAGGGTCACCGTGGCGATCGTGGGGCAGATTGCGCACAATCACGTCTGTGGTTGCAGCAAGTGCTGGAAGCCCAAAGGTGCCCTGTTTTCACAGGTTGCCGTGGTATCGCGCGACAACGTCACGGTTACTGCGAATGCCCAAAAACTTGTGGTAGTAGATCCAAAGGCAACCATTCAGCGCCATGCTTGCAAAAAGTGCGGTGTCCACATGTATGGCCGGATCGACAACACCGCTCATCCATTCTTTGGACTCGACTTTATCCACACCGAGCTCTCGAATAAGGCTGGCTGGGCCCCTCCTGAATTTGCAGCCTTTGTGTCGTCAATTATCGAGTCCGGTGCAAGCCCGAAAGATATGAGTGCAGTCAGAGCAAGGCTGGTAGAGCTCGGGCTTGAGCCTTACGATTGCTTATCTCCACCGTTGATGGATGCGATCGCGACGCACGCTGCCAAAGCGGCCGGCGTGCAGAAAGCATCCGTCAATGCTAAGCCTGCGATGTCTGAACCTACCCTTTACGATCGGCTGGGCGGTGCGTATGCGATCGCGGGCGCAGTTGACTACCTCGTCGACCGTTTGCACACCAATGCCACGCTCAACAAGGCCAACCCGAAGGTCGACGAATTCCATACCCAGAAGTTCAAGGCCGGCTACAAGTTCATGGTGACGGCCTGGAGCATCGAAGCTTCCGGCGGCCCGAAGTGCTACCCCGGGCGCGACATGTTCGAGTCGCACAAGAATCTCGGCCTCACGGACTACGAGTTCGACGTGACTGCGCATGAGATCCGCAACACGCTGTACCAGCTCGGTGTGCCGCAGCGCGAAGTCAAGGAGTTCATGGACATCATCGAGGCCAATCGCAGCAAAGTGATTGCTCACGCATGAGGTGCCTGCGGTGTCCCGGGCAGGGTATGGGGTTTAGGGAGTAATGGAACGTAAAACACGGTTAAGAAACTTTTGTACGATGCAGTAGACGCGAAACGGCGTGGTTCAAAACTGGGTAACACTTTTTCCGGTGGCCATCGGTTGAGTCATAGGCAAACCGTCCAAAAGTCACATTGTCCGTGTTACCCAAAAACGTTACTTTTTGAACCACGCCGGAACGACCATAAAAAAAGGGGCAGCAGCCCCTTTTTATTCGACCGTAGCAGGCCTGAAAGCGTAGCGCTTAAGCGGCCTTGCGTGCAGCCGGGCTCTTGCTGGGTACTTTTTTCACAACAACTTTTTTGGCAGCTGGTGTAGCGGCTTTTTTTGCTGCGGGGGCTTTAGCCGCCTTTTGCAGCGCGTCAATACGCGCGTTGAGGGCGGCGATGTCTTTGGCTGAGGGTGCGACGAGTTTGTTCAGGGCTTTGGCAACGCGGTCTTCAAAGATGTTTTCCAGTTTGTCCCACTGCTGGCCAGCCTTGGACTGGATGTCGGTTGCCATACTGGCCATCTTGCTGGTGGCTACCGAGATTTTTTCTTCCGCAACGGACTGGGTTTTGCGCTGTATCGACAAACCTTCTTTGACCAGGGTCTCAAACACTTTGCCGCCTTCTTCCTGCGCTTTAGAGAAAGCACCCAAGCCAGCCAGCCAGATTTGCTGGGCCGACTGTTTGACAGCGCCGGACAGGTGTGGGCCGGATTTTTTATCTTCGCTCATTTTTTGCAGTTTCTTGACCATGGTGTGCTCCAGACAGAGGTTGGGGATGAAAATTTGCGGAGGAATTGGGGGTCAGAGCCCAATTTTCAAGAAAATTGGTGTCTGCCCCCCCCCATTTCCTCAGATGTTGAAATGTAAGCCTTTCGCAGGCTGAGGTTTAGGGGCCGGGTTCTAGAAAGCTAGGCGTGGGACAATTTAAAGCTGCGCTTAGCGCACTTACCGCACTTACCGCACTTACCGCACTTACCACAAGGATTCCCATGCTTCTCGTTACTGGCGGTGCCGGTTTTATTGGTGCCAATTTTGTGCTCGACTGGCTTGCACAGTCAGGCGAGTCAGTCATCAATCTCGACAAGCTGACCTATGCGGGCAACCTGAAAAACTTGTCGCCGTTGCAAGGTGACAAGCGCCATGTTTTTGTTGAAGGCGACATCGGCGATGCCGCGCTCGTGGGTGAGCTGCTGGCCAGGCACCGACCCAGGGCGGTGGTCAACTTTGCAGCCGAGTCGCATGTAGACCGGTCCATCCACGGGCCAGAAGACTTTATCCAGACCAATATCGTCGGCACCTTTCACCTGCTGGAGGCGGTGCGGGCGCATTGGAGCGCCTTGCCAGCAGATGAGAAACCGGATTTCCGTTTTCTGCACGTTTCAACCGACGAGGTCTATGGCTCGCTCGGCAAGGACGATGCGGCCTTCACGGAAACCCACCGCTACGAGCCGAACAGCCCTTACTCAGCCAGCAAGGCCGCGAGTGACCACCTGGTGCGCGCCAGCCACCACACCTACGGCCTGCCGGTGCTCACCACCAATTGCAGCAACAACTACGGCCCCTACCACTTCCCGGAAAAACTCATTCCGCTCATGATCGTCAACGCGCTGGCTGGCAAACCCCTGCCGGTGTACGGCGACGGCTTGCAGGTGCGCGACTGGCTGTATGTCAAAGACCATTGCAGCGCCATCCGCCGCGTGCTTCAATCCGGCAAATTGGGTGAGGTTTACAACATCGGCGGCTGGAATGAAAAACCCAATATCGACATCGTCCACACGGTCTGCGCCCTGCTTGACGAGATGCGAGGCAAGCCTGATGGCACCAGTTACAGGGCGCAGATCACGCACGTCAAAGACCGCCTGGGCCACGACAGGCGCTACGCCATTGATGCCAGCAAAATTCAGCGTGAACTGGGCTGGAAACCAGTAGAAACCTTTGAAACCGGCATCCGCAAGACCGTGCAGTGGTACCTTGAAAACCCCGACTGGGTGGCGCATGTGCAAAGCGGCGCTTACCGGGAGTGGACTGCTTTGCAATACGGGAGAGCAAACGGGCGAGCAAACGAATCACAAGAGGCTGCGGTTTGAAGATACTGTTGTTCGGGGCCAATGGTCAGGTCGGCTGGGAATTGCGGCGCAGCCTTGCGCCCTTGGGCGAAATGATTGCACCTGAACGCAGCAGCACGGCGCTGTGCGGGGATCTGACCAACCTGCAGGGACTTGCTGCCACAGTGCAGCAGGTTCGCCCAGACGTCATCGTTAATGCCGCCGCCCATACGGCGGTTGACAGGGCCGAAAGCGAACCAGAACTCACCCGAACGATCAATACCCTGGCGGCCGGCGTGCTTGCTAGGGAAGCAGCTGCGCTCGGCGCCCTGCTCGTGCACTACAGCACCGACTATGTATTTGACGGAAGCGGTAGCCGGCCCTGGCTTGAAACTGACGCGCCAGGCCCATTGAATGTTTACGGGCAGACAAAACTCGAAGGCGAACGCCTGGTGCAGGCCGCTTCTACATACCACCTGATTTTTCGCACAAGCTGGGTTTATGCGGCGCGCGGTGGAAATTTCGCCAAAACCATGTTGCGCTTGGCACAGGAGCGCGAGCGTTTGAGCGTGATTGACGATCAGTTTGGTGCCCCGACGGGCGCGGAGCTGTTAGCCGATGTAACCGCCCATGCCGTAAGGCAGGTGTTGAGATGCCCCGACGATGCGGGCCTATATCATTTGGCTGCGGCAGGGGAAACCAGCTGGCATGGCTATGCAAAATACGTCTTGGCGCAGGTAAATCCTGCCCATGCAGCTATAAAAATAATAGCAAAAGCGGTCGATCCGGTTGCCAGTAGTGCCTTCCCGACGGCTGCGAGACGGCCACATAATTCACGCTTGGATACACGCAAACTGCAAACAACCTTCGGCTTGATGTTGCCGCCCTGGCGGCAAGGTGTGGCACGTATGCTTACAGAAACACTCCCAACATGAACTCAACGACCCAACGCAAAGGCATCATCCTCGCCGGCGGTTCCGGCACTCGGCTTTATCCGGTGACCAAAGTCGTCTCCAAACAACTCCTGCCGATTTACGACAAGCCGATGATCTACTATCCGCTTAGCACCTTGATGCTGGCGGGCATACGCGACATTCTCATCATCTCCACCCCGCAAGACACGCCACGCTTTGAGCAACTGCTGGGTGACGGCAGCGAGTGGGGCCTCAACCTGCACTACGCCGTGCAACCCAGCCCAGACGGCCTCGCCCAAGCCTTCATCATCGGCAAAGACTTTATCGGCAACGCGCCCAGCGCATTAGTGCTGGGCGACAACATCTTCTATGGCCACGACCTGCACACCCAGCTTGAGCGAGCCATGGCGCGCGACCAGGGTGCAACCGTCTTTGCCTACCATGTGCAAGACCCTGAACGCTACGGCGTAGTCGCCTTCAACGCCGAGGGCCACGCCACCAGCCTGGAAGAAAAGCCCGCAAGCCCCAAAAGCAACTATGCCGTCACCGGCCTGTATTTTTACGATAACCAAGTCATCGACATCGCTTTGAGCCTCAAGCCATCAGCCCGGGGCGAGCTGGAGATCACTGATCTGAACCGCATTTACCTCGAACGTCACCAGCTCAATGTCGAAATCATGGGCCGAGGCTACGCCTGGCTCGACACCGGCACCCATGAAAGCCTGATTGATGCCAGCAATTTCATCCAGACCATCGAGCACCGTCAAGGTCTAAAAGTGTCCTGCCCGGAAGAAATCGCCTACCGCAAAGGCTTCATCAATGCCGAGCAACTAGAAAAACTGGCGCAGCCGCTTTCTAAAAACGATTACGGGCAATACCTGAAGCGTTTACTCAAGGAAGAGCTGCAAGGATGAAAGCAACCCGGCTCGCCATCCCCGAAGTCATCCTCATAGAACCTAAAGTATTCGGCGATGACCGTGGCTTCTTCTTCGAGAGCTTCAACCAAGCGCAAGTTGAAACTGCTGTCGGCAGAAAAGTAAATTTTGTGCAAGACAACCACTCCCGCTCCGTCAAAAACGTGCTGCGTGGCCTGCACTACCAAATCAAGCAGCCTCAAGGCAAGCTCGTGTGCGTCGTGCAGGGAGAGGTGTTTGACGTGGCTGTGGACATCCGAAAAAGCTCGCCCACGTTTGGAAAATGGGTGGGCGAAATCCTCAGCGCAGACAACAAAAAACAGATGTGGATCCCCGAGGGGTTTGCTCACGGCTTTGTCGTGCTGAGCGATGCCGCCGAGTTTCTCTATAAAACCACCGACTACTGGGCGCCGGAACACGAGCGTTGCATCGTCTGGAACGACACAAGCCTGGCAATCAACTGGCGCATCCAGGGCGAGCCCGTGCTCTCCGGCAAAGATGCGCAAGGCGCCGCGTTCAATGCGGCAGAGGTCTTTGCCTGATGCAGCATTTCTCCATCTCACCCAAAGAAATGATCGCCAGCCTGTGGCGCAACCGCAGCCTGATAAAAGCGCTGGCACGGCGCGAAGTCGTCGGCCGCTACCGTGGCTCGGTCACCCCCGTCATCGAACAGGCGCGGGAGGTACCTGAATGCGCCAGTGTGCGACTGGACAACGCAAGAGATCGACTTTGTTGACTGGGTGTTCAACTCGGCGGCGGTATTAAGCGAGAGGGCTGTGCTGATGGAGCAGCACGAGGGTCTGACCTACGAGCAAGACCCGGTTCGCAGGCAGTCTTTTGGCCTGCGAAGTGGCTATTTGATGAATCAGGTCTCCGACGAACTATCCAAAACCATGGTGCGCAAAATCAGCAACCGTTTTGGGGT
>JBKJOH010000366.1:0-3838 GCA_046593295.1 Polaromonas sp.
GGCCACTGACACGCTTGACGAGGCGGGCAAAGTCGTCAAGACGCAGGTATGGCTGCTGCTGCTGCGCGGCGACCATGACATGAATGAAGTCAAGGTGCGCAAGCTCGAAGGCATGGCAGATTTCCGCTTTGCCACGCTGCCTGAGATTGAAGAACACTTCGGCTGCAAGCCCGGCTACCTCGGCCCTTTGAATTTGCTTAAACCCGTCAAGCTGGTAGCCGACCGCGAAGTCGCTGTCAAGGCCGACTGGGTATGCGGTGCCAACGTCGAAGACTTTCACATCACCGGTGTCAACTGGGGCCGCGACTTGCCAGAGCCAACACTGGTTGCCGACATCCGCAACGTCGTAGCAGGCGATGCCTCGCCCGACGGCAAAGGCCTGCTGGCCATCGAGCGCGGCATCGAAGTTGGTCATATTTTTTACCTCGGCACCAAATATTCGAAAGCCATGAACGCCACGTTTTTAGGCGACAACGGCAAGCCGCAGTTTCTGGAAATGGGTTGCTACGGCATAGGCATCACGCGCCTGCCCGCTGCCGCCATCGAGCAAAACCACGATGCCAAAGGCATCATCTGGCCCGACGCGATTGCGCCGTTTACCGTGGTGCTCTGCCCCATCAGCCCTGACCGTTTTGCAGATGTCAAAGCGGCTGCCGACAAGCTGTATGAAGAGCTGCTGGCCGCAGGTGTTGACGTGATACTGGACGACCGCAACGAGCGCCCCGGTGCCATGTTTGCCGACTGGGAATTGATAGGCGTGCCACACCGCGTGACGATTGGCGACCGCGCGCTCAAGGAAGGTCAGCTCGAATACCAACACCGCCGCGATGCAGAATCGACCAAGGTAGATACTGCTGGGGCTCTAACCTTCCTTAAAACAAAACTTGGCCTGGCCCCTTGAAACGGTGAACAACGCCATCGGTATATCAAGGCGTACTTGTGTTCTCGCGCCGCCACTGCTGCTGACATCGCTTGCTCTACCCAAGCTCGCCAGCGCAGGCGCACAAATAGAAGAACCGCTGATCGATTCGGTACGCACCGCATTGAGTTCTGCCATCGCCAACCACGCACCGCCGGTACCCGAGTTCAACGACACAGAAGGCCGACTCAAATACCTGCGCTGGCTGGGCGCCATGAGTGAGCGCTTAAAGAAGAAAAAACCCGAGTGGCAAGAGCGCAAAGAGTTTTTGCAAAGCGTCTGGTACGAGAGCAAACGCGCGGGCCTGGACACCACACTGGTGCTTGGCCTCATTCAAGTTGAAAGCAACTTTCGCAAGTTCGCGGTCAGCCCGGTGGGCGCGCGCGGCTACATGCAGGTCATGCCCTTCTGGACGCGCGTGATTGGCGACAGCGATGCGTCAAAGCTATTCCACATGCAGACCAACCTGCGCTTTGGCTGCGTCATATTGCGCCACTACCTCGACCGCGAAAAAGGCGACACCTTCATGGGCCTGGGCCGCTACAACGGCTCGCGCGGCAAGGCGGCGTATCCCGACGCAGTGCTGGGTGCGAGAAAGCAGTGGGAGTTCGGCTAGTGTGGTGTTGCATGTTTGATGGCACAAAGGTTTGCGCAAAGGTTTGCGCCGATCGCGATGGTGCTGCGCGGGGTCATAATCTGTCGTAGAGCTAGGGCGGTTGAATCAATATGCAACTACCGCAACATGACCGCCCCACAGGCGGTTCAGTCCAACATGGTTTATCTACCGCGATTGACATCTTCGCCTTGTGCTGGCTTTACGGCACGGCGGATAAACGCTGATTGTTGGGCATTTTGGGACGCTCACACATGACCGAAGATGAATTTACTGATTCCATTGCCGAACGCATCAAGGAGGCACTTCGTCCACACCATGTCGGGCGGAAACAATCACTCTTGTACGACCTGTCTTTCGACCAAAATGGCAACGTCCGAATGGGTGTTGACCCCGATTCAGGAGTGCCCATTCGAGGTGGTGGCCGTGGGTTCGAACAAGATATTCTTATCTATGACGAATCGGCAGACGGCCACACTTCTGTTGTTCCGCGCATCGTTGCGGAAATCAAGTTTGGAACAGTCACAACCCACGATGCCATCGTATATTCCGAGAAGGCTGACCGTATTCGTCGTGTCTATCCTTATGTTCGCTACGGTTTTATTTTGGGTGGCATGTCCAATATCCCGGGGCGCGTGTTGCGCCTCGGACAGCGATTCGACTTTATTGTCTCACTCGGGGAAGTCATCAGCGACAACGAACTGAAACAGTTCACTGACCTTTTGCGTGAGGAGGCTGCTGCTTCTGTGAAGCTTGCTGAGATATTGTTTGGGAAGGCAAAACCGTCCTTGTTCCAGCGAAGTTTGCGCGTGCGATGACAATGCCCAACGAATAAGCAACTGTCTTAAACGTCAAGCATTTTCGACCTCCCGATGGAAGTCAAGGGTCAGGTCTCAATAAATGCAAGGGGACAGGTCTTGACATCGTTGTTTTCATAAATTTGGGGTCAGGTTCCAGTATGCGACTCCGCATGAGCGATGTCATACTGCGGCTTGCGAGTCTCAGTCCTTTGGGGTGTGGGCTGCCGGTTTTATCCGACGATCTACATCACGTTGCCGTCACGAGAAACATTGAGCCTGCTGTTTGGGTCAGACGGCGGTAAAGAGCACCTCTATAAATTCATTTTTCGGGCGAATTGCAGCGTTGCGCGGTGCTCGAAATCCTCACGTACCTGAAGTACGTTCCGGTTGCTGCGCGACCCTCGTATGAGCCCAAAGGGCGATGCGACACGCGCCTTGCACTTCATCCCGAAAATCTGAATTTCTAGAAGTACCCTAAACTGTGATCAAACGCTTTGGGGGTAGCCATGCATGACACCGTTATTGAGCTTGTAGAGCGCGGTCGCTCTTTATCGCCGCAGGAGCGCGAGCGCTTTGTGGAATTGTTGCTGGAGACTCTTGTGGAACCCGCTGAACCCGAGGTCGAGGAGGCTTGGAATCGGGAAATCAAACGCCGCGTCGAGGCGCACAAGCGAGGCGAATCTGAAACGTTTTCGCTTGAGGATGTTTTGGCCGAAGCGCGTCGCATTGCGCCGTGAAAGTTCGGCTGATCACAGATGCGCGAGACGAATTCTTGCGTGAGGTCGCGTACTACGAAGACATACGCAAAGGCCTTGGCAGGCGTTTTCGCACGGCGGCAACTGCGGCGTTCAAACGGGCAGTCCCTGTAGGGTGGGCATCGCCCACGCAATCCACGACTTGGCCTCATTCATGAAGCCAGCGTGGGCTTCAACCGCACTTGCAAAGTATAGCGCTACTAATAACATAGCTGATAACGCAATAGATATGTGCGCTGCAAGCGAGTTGATGGTTGAAAGTGATTCAAGTTAGACGGCCAGTCTGAAGGCTTCACCATCAACGTCACGAGTAGTGGTAACGGAGTACGCATTGAAGGCGGTGGAGCTGCCGATGTAATCAATTCCCGGTTGATTTCGCATGACAAATGTATTAAACGCATCTACAATAATAACTATGGAAACTCCAGTGGTCTGGGACGAAGTCAAGCGAGCGACCAATCTGGTCGAGCATGGCTTGGACTTTTCCCAGGCGCATCTAGTGCTGGATTCGTGCTACCGACTCGATGTAGAGGTGGTTCGCAGCGGCGAGGTGCGGGTGCAGTCGTTTTCCTACGTGCTGGAGGTTCTGGCTGTGTTAACGGTGGTGTACACCGACCGCGATGGTGCGGCCCGCATCATCAGCTTTCGCCGGGCAAGCGGCGAGGAATGTGAGGTTTACGATGTCTGGCTTGAAAACGAATGATTTGACTCGCGAGCAGGTGTTGGCTGGCGTGCGTGCCACCCCCACGGA
>JBKJOH010000227.1:0-8190 GCA_046593295.1 Polaromonas sp.
CGACCTCGTTAAACACCCGTAATTGTCTAAAAGTTGCATTCTTCATTCAGTAAAACCTTAACTCAAGTCACATAAAGATTGAATATACCTTATTTAGCTAATTATTTATAGTCACACCTTCAACAACCGCTAAACCTAAAGAATGGAGTCCAAAATGAGTAAATCTGAAATCACCGATGGCAAAGAACGCTACAAGTCTGGCGTTATTCCCTACAAAAAAATGGGCTACTGGGATCCTGATTACGACATCAAGGAAACCGATGTGCTGGCCATGTTTCGCATGACACCTCAAGACGGTGTTGATGCTGACGAATGTGCGGCCGCAGTCGCCGGCGAATCATCGACCGCTACGTGGACGGTGGTGTGGACCGACCGCCTGACCGCCTGCGAGATGTATCGCGCCAAGGCTTACCGTGTGGATCTGGTGCCCAACACGGGGCCAGGTACCAGCACTGAAGCCCAATACTTTGCTTACATTGCCTACGACATCGACCTTTTTGAGGGCGGCTCTATCGCCAATTTGACGGCTTCGATCATCGGTAACGTATTTGGCATGAAGGCCGTGAAAGCCCTGCGCCTCGAAGACATGCGCATCCCGGTCGCTTATCTCAAGACTTTTCAGGGACCAGCTACTGGCGTGGTCGTCGAGCGCGAGCGTATGGACAAGTTTGGCCGCCCGCTACTAGGTGCCACCACCAAGCCTAAGCTGGGTTTGTCTGGCCGCAACTATGGCCGCGTGGTGTACGAAGCGCTTAAGGGCGGTTTGGACTTCATGAAGGACGACGAGAACATCAACTCGCAGCCTTTCATGCATTGGCGTGATCGCTTTCTGTACTGCATGGACGCCGTCAACAAGGCATCGGCAGCGACAGGTGAAGTCAAGGGTCACTACCTGAACGTGACCGCTGGCACCATGGAAGAAATGTATGCACGTGCCGAATTTGCCAAGTCGCTGGGCTCGATCATCATCATGATTGACTTGGTGATTGGATATACGGCAATTCAGTCGATGGCAGCATGGGCGCGCAAGAACGACATGATTTTGCACCTGCACCGCGCAGGCAATTCGACCTATTCGCGCCAGAAAAACCACGGCATGAGCTTCCGCGTGATTTGCAAGTGGATGCGTATGGCAGGGGTGGATCATATCCACGCCGGCACTGTGGTTGGCAAGTTGGAAGGCGATCCGATGATGATTCGCGGCTACTACGATACCTTGCTCGATACGCACACGCCCGTCTCCTTGGAAAAGGGTCTGTTCTTCGAGCAGGACTGGGGTTCGATGAACAAAGTGATGCCGGTGGCATCCGGTGGTATCCATGCCGGCCAGATGCACCAGTTGCTGCATTATCTGGGTGAAGATGTGGTGTTGCAGTTTGGTGGCGGCACCATTGGCCACCCCCAGGGCATTCAGGCTGGCGCAATTGCCAACCGCACCGCGCTGGAAGTTATGATCATGGCGCGCAACGAAGGCCGCGACATCTGGAACGAAGGTCCGCAGATTTTGGCTGAGGCCGCCAAATGGTGCTCCCCGCTGAAGGCCGGTCTGGACACCTGGAAGGACATCAGCTTCAACTACGAGTCCACCGACAGCCCGGACTTCGTGCCGACCGCTACGACCAGCGTTTAACTAATACTGTAGAAACAATCATGATGACCAATCAGGGCAATCGCGTCACGCAGGGGCAGTTTTCGTATCTGCCTGACTTGACGGATGTGCAAATCACCGCGCAAGTCAAATATGCGTTGGACAAGGGCTGGGCGCTCGGCATCGAATACACCGATGACCCGCATCCGCGCAACACCTACTGGGAAATGTTCGGCAACCCGATGTTCGACCTCAAAGACCCGGCAGGGATTTTGATGGAGATCAATAGCTGCCGTAAGACTTTCCCGAATCACTACATCCGCGTCACTGCGTTCAGTTCGGTGCGCGGCGTGGAAAGCATCACCATGTCGTACATCGTGAACCGTCCCAAAAAAGAGCCGGGCTTCGGTCTGGTGCGTCAGGAGACGGATGGCCGCACCATGCGGTACACCATCCACTCTTACGCAACCGACAAGCCGGAAGGCGAGCGCGCTTAACCATGGGTGCTGCGCTCAACTCAGTGGCCCAGGTGCTGGCCGACTCACAGGTTGAGGCGGTTCTGCAAGAGTTGGACGATGAGTTGGTAGGTCTGGCTCCGGTGAAGGCGCGCATACGTGATATTGCCGCACTGCTGGTGATCGACAAGCTGCGCATCAACCTTGGCCTGACAGCGCAGGCACCCAGCCTGCACATGTGCTTCACCGGCAACCCCGGCACCGGCAAGACCACCGTGGCTTTGCGTATGGCCACTATATTGCACCGGCTCGGCTATGTACGCAAAGGCCATCTGGTGGCGGTGACGCGTGACGATCTGGTGGGTCAGTACATCGGCCACACCGCGCCCAAAACCAAAGAAGTGCTGAAAAAAGCCATGGGCGGCGTGCTGTTTATAGATGAAGCCTATTACCTATACAAGCCGGAAAACGAGCGTGACTACGGTGCCGAATCTATAGAGATATTGCTGCAAGTCATGGAAAACCAGCGCGACGACCTGGTGGTGATCCTGGCGGGCTACAAAGACCGCATGGACACTTTCTTCCAAAGCAACCCCGGCATGAGCTCGCGCATCGCGCATCACCTTGATTTCCCCGACTACTCGGTGCCAGAACTGATGCAAATTTCGCAGAAAATGCTGGCTACGCAGAACTACCGCTTCGGCGCTGAGGCTGCCGAGGCGTTTGAGCGCTATCTGCAACTGCGCATCCCGCAGCCGCATTTTGCCAATGCCCGCAGCGTTCGCAATGCGCTGGACCGCGCGCGGCTGCGCCAGGCCAGCCGTCTGTTTGCCGACCGGGAGCGTGAGCTGACAGCGCAAGACCTGACAACGCTTGAGGCGCAAGACTTTCTGGCCAGCCGCGTGTTTCAAAACGCTGGAGACAAACACCATGCTGAATGAACCCCTGCAGGCCCTGATTTTTGACGTGGACGGCACACTGGCCGATACCGAAAGCGCGCACCGCGTCGCCTTCAACGCAGCTTTTGTGCAGGAAGGCTTGCCCTGGCAGTGGGACGAGGTGCTCTACACCCGGCTGCTGGAGGTGTCGGGCGGCAAGGAGCGCATTACGCACTACTGGCGGCAGGTGCAGCCCGATCTCAAAATCATCGACAACGCCGCGTTCGTTGACACGGTGCAGCGCATTCACGACCAGAAAACGGCGGTGTATGAGCGCATGGTCAACAACGGCGGGGTTCAGTTGCGGCCCGGCGTGCTGCGGCTGATCGAGTCGGCGTATCAGGAGGGGCTGCGGCTGGCCATTGCCACGACCACCTCGCCGGTCAACATCGTGGCGCTGCTGCGCTCGGTCATTGGCCCGAACTGGATGCAGTACTTCGTGGTCATCGAGGATGCCTCCACCGCACCGCGCAAGAAGCCCCATCCGCAGGTGTACCTGCAAACCCTACAGCGCCTGCAGTTGCCGGCTGCCGAATGCCTGGCCTTTGAAGATTCGGCCAACGGCTTGAAGGCGGCCATCGGAGCGGGACTGGCGACCTTGATCACGCCCAACAGCTTCACGGTCCACCACGATTTCACTGGTGCGCTGCGCATTTTGCCCGATTTGCTGGGCACCACGGTGGCCGATTTGCGCGCCTGGCATGCCAAGGCGACAGTGCATCTTTCCCAGTCCAAGCGATTGTCATGACTCCAACCCTTCGCATTGCGTCCTCCATTTTGTCCGCCGACTTTGCGCGGCGCGGAGAGGAAGTGCGCGCCATAGAAGCCGTTGGGGCCGACACCTGCGTGGCGGGCACTGAGCCTCACCGAATTTTCAACTTTCAGAAGAATCCCCATGCTATTGACCCAACGCTCGACCCTGACGCAATTCCTGATTGAAGAGCGCCGCCGTTTCCCTACTGCCGGGGGCGACTTCAACGCACTGATTCTGGACGTCGCCATCGCCTGCAAAGCCATTGCCCGCGCCGTCGCTTTTGGCGAGTTGGGTGGCACCATGGGTAACCACGCCGCCGAGGTAGGCGGCTCCGTCAATGTGCAAGGCGAGAAACAGAAAAAGCTCGATGTCCTGAGCAACGATGTGTTCATCCGGCGCACTGAATGGGCGGGCAATCTGGCGGGCATGGCATCGGAAGAGATGGGCTTGCCGTATCAGATTCCGGCGCAGTACCCGCGCGGCAAATACCTGATTGTGTTCGACCCGCTGGACGGCTCCAGCAATATCGATGTCAATGTCTCGGTCGGCAGCATCTTCTCGATTCTCCGGGCACCGCAGGAGGTCATTGACAGCGGGCGCGATGTGCGCGAGGCCGATTTCCTGCAGCCCGGAAGCCGGCAGGTGGCGGCCGGTTATGCGCTATACGGTCCCACCACCATGCTGGTGTTGACGGTGGGCGACGGGGTCAACGGTTTCACGCTGGATCCGAACCTGGGTGAGTTCATGCTCACCCACCCCAAAATGCAGATTCCGACACAAACCCAGGAGTTTGCGATCAACGCCTCCAACAGCCGCTTCTGGGAGGTGCCGGTCAAGCGCTATGTTGATGAATGCCTGGCTGGAAAAACCGGCCCGCGCGCCAAGGATTTCAACATGCGCTGGATCGCCAGCATGGTGGCCGAGGCCCATCGCATTCTGATGCGAGGCGGTGTTTTCCTGTACCCGCGTGATACCAAGGACCTGTCCAAGCCCGTCCGCCTGCGCCTGCTGTACGAGGCCAACCCGATTGGCTGGATCATGGAGCAGGCCGGCGGCCGTGCTTCCACTGGCCGCGAACCCGTGCTGGACGTTCAGCCCACGTCGCTGCACCAGCGCATAGGCCTGGTGTTTGGCTCCAAATGTGAAGTGGATCGCATTGAGCGCTACCACGCCGAGCCCGCCAAGGTCGAGCTGGACAACCCGTTGTTTGCCGAGCGCAGCCTGTTTCGCGCCTGATGTGGCAGTTGCTACAGATGTTCTTCGATTGCTATTGATTTAATAGCTTCCAGTCCTTTTTTTGGGATAAAGATGATGTTGACCCAGATTTTTAACTTACCGAGATGCCACCATGTCTGAACGCTACCCCATCATTGCCATCACCGGCTCCAGCGGTGCGGGCACCACCTCGGTTACGCGCACGTTCGAGAACATCTTCCGCCGCGAGAACGTGAATGCCGACATCATCGATGGCGACAGCTTTCACCGCTTCGACCGCAAGGACATGAAAGCCAAGGCCGCCCAGGCCGAGGCCGCTGGCAACAACAACTTCAGCCACTTTGGGCCGGAGAACAACCTGTTTGCCGAACTGGCGCAGCTATTTCATGACTACGCCGCCACTGGCACCGGCAAACGCCGCAAGTACCTGCACGACACCGACGAAGCGGCCCCCTACAAACAGGATCCCGGCACCTTCACCCCTTGGGAAGACGTGCCCGCCAACACCGACCTGCTGTTTTATGAAGGCCTGCACGGTGCCGTGGTCACGCCCGAGGTCAACATCGCGCAGCACCCGGACCTGCTGATCGGCGTGGTGCCGGTCATCAACCTGGAGTGGATCCAGAAGCTCTGGCGCGACAAGTCCAAGCGCGGCTACAGCACCGAAGCGGTGACCGACACCATCCTGCGTCGCATGCCCGACTATGTGAACTACATCTGTCCGCAGTTCATGCACACGCACGTGAACTTCCAGCGTGTGCCTATGGTGGATACCTCCAACCCCTTCATTGCCCGCGACATTCCGTCGCCGGACGAGAGCATGGTGGTGATCCGCTTTGCCAACCCCAAGGGCATCGACTTCCAGTACCTGCGCAGCATGATCAATGACTCGTTCATGTCCCGCTCCAACACCATCGTCGTGCCCGGCGGCAAGATAGAGCTCGCCATGCAGCTGATCTTCACGCCCTTCATCTGGCGGATGATGGATCGCAAGAAAAGGGCCGCCTGACATGAGCGCGTCCCCGCCCGCCCTGGCCCGCCAGATGGCCAACGCCATCCGCATGCTCGCCGTCGATGCGGTCGAAAAAGCCAAGTCCGGCCACCCCGGCGCGCCCATGGACATGGCCGACATTACCGATGTGCTGTGGAACCGCCATCTACAGCACAACCCGGGGTCGTTGCCCGACCAGATCGTTTTATCCACCAACTGAGTATTTATCTGCCATGAGCCAGCCCTTTGATTTGGTCATGTTTGACCTGGACGGTACCCTGATAGAAACCGCACCGGAAATTTGCGACGCCGTCAACGACACCCTGCGTCGCTTCGACTTGCCCGAGATGACGCAGCAGCAGGTAAACGACTGGATCGGCCACGGCACCCGTGAGCTGCTGATCCAGGCGTTGGCCCATGCAGGCCGGACCGAGGTAGCCGCGGTGCGGGCCAGCGACAGCCTGGCGCTGATTGCCGCCGAGTTCGACCGGCACTACCAAAACCGCTGTGGCACCCGCAGCCACCTTTACCCCCAGGTGCGCGAGACCCTGACCGCCCTGCGCGCGCTCGGTGTCAAGCTGGCTGTGGTGACCAACAAAGAGGGCCGCTACACCACCACGGTGCTGGATGCCCACCAGTTGATGCCACTCTTTGATCGGGTGGTCAGCGGTGACACCCTGCCCACCAAAAAGCCTGACCCAGCGGGCATCCACAGCTGTCTAGCAGCGTTTGGCGTACCCTGCCAGCGCGCACTGTTTGTCGGTGACTCGTCGATTGATGTGGCCACTGCGCGCAACGCGGGCGTGGCGGTCTGGGCGCTGCCGTATGGCTACAACATGGGCCAACCGATTGAAGCCTGTGCGCCGGACCGGGTGATTACCGATTGCTCGATGCTCCTCGATTGATAGCTGCTTGCTCCCGTCCTGATTGGGCGATAACCATTTTTTATTAATAACTCCAGAGACGTTTACTGGGTTCTGTCGCACGAAGCATTTTTCGTTTTCGCGACACACCAAGGGTAGCGTATTCGCAAGGTTGAGACGCTACGAGTAGTGGGTCAACGGTGGGAAATTCGCTTAATGACGAGCTATGAAATAAATAGCGGCATCAGTCCCAGTGCAAGATAAGTCAAACTCAGCTACGACACAGCAGGGCGCATCACAACCGTCATCAACCCCGCAGGCGTTACGATTGAAAACTACCCGGTCGAAATTCCCCTGTTGTGGAGTCAAAAGGGTTGGTTCAATGGCCGACCTGCCAGCCCTGGTTACTCGCATTTTTTCATTGGCTTGCGCTCAGGCTATAGCCATCATTTTTTTAAACCTGTCATCTGGAGAAATATGAAATCACCTGAAGTTTTTGTTATCAGTGCAGCGCGTACAGCCATTGGCACCTTTGGCGGCGCGCTCAAGGAGGTTCCCTTGACGCAACTGGCCACCACCGCCGTGCGCGAAGCATTGCGGCGCAGCGGTGTCGAGCCAGAGCGCATTGGGCATGTGGTCATGGGCAACGTCATTCCAACCGATGTGCGCGATGCCTATCTGGCCAGGGTTGCCGCCATCGAAGCTGGAATCCCCAATGAAACGCCAGCCTTCAATGTGAACCGGCTGTGCGGCTCCGGCCTGCAGGCCATCATTTCAGCCGCGCAGACGCTGATGCTGGGCGATGCAGATATCGCGATTGGCGGAGGAGCCGAGGCCATGAGCCGCAGTCCCTACTTTGTGCCAGCCGCGCGCTGGGGTGCGCGCATGGGCGACTTTCAGGCCACCGACTACATGCTCGGAATCCTGCATGACCCCTTTCACAAGATACACATGGGCATCACCGCAGAAAACATCGCGGCGCGTGATGGCATCAGCCGCGACATGCAGGACGCAGTGGCACTTGAAAGCCAGCGGCGTGCGGGCGTGGCCATTGCGCAAGGGCGTTTCAAATCCCAGATTGTTCCAGTGGAAATCGCAGGCCGCAAAGGGGTGGTCAGCTTCGACACCGATGAGCATGTGCGCGCCGATGTCACCGCAGAGCAGCTTGCCAAGATGAAGCCGAGCTTCAAAAAAGACGGCACTGTGACAGCCGGAAATGCTTCGGGCTTGAATGATGGCGCTGCGGCTGTGGTGCTGGCAACGGGCGAGGCCGTCAAGGCTTCAAACCTGAAGCCGCTGGCCAGGCTGGTCGCCTATGCACATGCCGGGGTTGAGCCGGAACTCATGGGCCTGGGCCCCATCCCTGCTACCCGGCTGGTGCTCAAG
>JBKJOH010000102.1:0-7307 GCA_046593295.1 Polaromonas sp.
GTTCAAGCAGGTGATGCGCGGCAAGCTCGATGCGCTGCTCACGCTGGCCGAAGACACGCGTTGCCGCCGCGTCAGCCTGCTCGGCTATTTCGGCGAACCCAGTCAACCTTGTGGAAATTGCGACAACTGTTTGAGCCCGCCAGCGGTGTGGGACGCGACCGACGCCGCGCGCAAGATGCTCAGTTGCATTTACCGCGTGCAGCAGGCCAGCGGTATCAGCTTTGGCGCAGGTCATTTGATGGATATTTTGCGCGGCAAAACCAGCGAGAAAATGGCCCAGTACAGCCATGAAAAGTTATCCACCTTTGGCATAGGTGCAGATTTATCTGAAGCCCAATGGCGCGCCGTGCTGCGCCAACTGATTTCGAAAAACATGGTGCGCGTTGATACCGAATTCAGCACGCTGCAGCTTTTGCCTGATGCTCGCCAGGTACTCAAAGGCGAGGCCAGCCTGGTGCTGCGCGAGCAGCTTGACAGCAAAGTCAGTCGCGCCAAAAAAGCCACCAAAACATCGGTCAAAGGCATGGCAGAAGCGGCGCTCAATGCGGGCGCACTTGAGCGGCTTGCAAAACTTAAGGCTTGGCGTGCCGAGATTGCGCGCGAGCACAATCTGCCAGCGTTTGTGATTTTTCACGACTCTACCCTGCGCGCCATTGCAGAGCGCGCACCGACCAGTACGCTCGACCTGGAAGGCATTACCGGGATCGGGTCCAAGAAGCTCGATGCCTACGGGGCTGAGGTGCTCAGGGTTTGCGCGGCTCTGTCTTAAGGCCTAATCGTCAGCATCCAATTGCTGATCTTCGTCACCACCGCAGTCTCGACCCCGTTATAGCCGTGATACGCCATCGCCTCGCAAGGGTCGCCTGTACTTTGTCCGCCGTTAAAAACCATCAACTCTGCCTTCGGGGTTTTAGCCAGCCTGTTCATCAGCGGCGGCATGTCGCTGATTAAACAGAGGCGACAAGCGTCTTGCTCATGGTGGGCCACCAGTACGGGAACGGTGATTTTTTCTACCGGCATCTGCGGTACAGCGCGGCTACCTTTATCTGACAGGATGCTGCTGGCCAACACCACGCCGTCCGGCCCGCCTTGCTCGGGGCTGAGTTCGGTGGCGATGTAAGCGGCTGACTGCGTGCCGCGGCTGGTACCGACCAACCAGACCGGCGCGGGCGTCTATTTTTTCAGCCATGCAATGACTGCCTTGATATCCTGCGCGTGCTCAGGGGTTTGCCGGAAGCCACTGAGAAATGGCCCAGACTGGCGGTCTGAAGGCGCATCAACCACGGCGACTGCAAAACCGGCATCTGCAAACTGCTGGCGGGTACGCACCAAAAAATTATTGTTGCCCCAGCCCATGCTGCCGCCCGAGAATATTTGCAGGCCCCCGTGGCCGCCGGCCATCAAGATGACCGACGCTTTGGGGTTGGCTGGCGTTATGTAAATAAAGCGCTGCGTCACGCCCGGGCGAGTTGGGATGTCGACCACGCTTGCGGCTGTTTGTGCCTGTGCTGCGCCACCCATCAAAAACATGGGCAACAAAATCGTGTGCATTAGCCAGAAAGTGGTGGTTTGGCATAAGCAGCGTAATGACATGGCGAGCTTTCTTCTTTTCAAAAAGCCTAATCGTAGCGTTTTGATCGCACTATGCCCAAAAAATAGCATTTTCAGAGGTAGAAAATGCTTCTAGTTCAATGAATACGGGCGTAAGCAGCTATTAAAATAATAGCAATTTTGCTTTCACTGAAAGCCTTTTCAGGCACTGGTCTTGCTTGGGGCTTGAATACACCGCCTCACGCACCAAGCTTCATACGCACGACACAGCCATCTTTTACAAGCACGCCATGTCTTTCTATCCGATTGTTTTTTGCTGGCACTGCTGCATGGCTATGTAGGCTAGCGCATTGCCCCCAGCATTGGCGCTTACCCAATAGTGCAGGCGTTGGTTGTGTTGCTGCTGGTGCTGTCACCACTGCTGATTCCACTGGCTTTGATGGCTGGTCGTCGCCTGCGACAGCCCTGGGCCGATCACCTGAGCTGGCTTGGGTTTTTGGCGATGGGTTTGTTTTCCACCTTGTTTGTATTGACCCTGGCGCGTGACGTGGCGCTGCTGTTGCTCTGGATTGCAGATAGTATTTTTTCTGCTTCCATGCCACTGGCACAAATCCGCATGGTAACTGGCGAAGTTGTGCCGGTACTGGCCTTGCTGGTCACCGCACTCGGCTTTTTTTGAATGCCAGACGCACGCCCGCAGTGGTGCGGGTTGATGTGCCCATCAAACGGCTGCCCGCGGCCCTTCACGGCTTTACCTTGGCGCAGATCAGTGACATTCATATTGGGCCGACCATCAAGGGGCCATATCTGCAACGCATTGTTGACAAGGTGAACGCGCTGCGTGCCGATGTGGTGGCGGTAACGTGTGACATGGTTGATGGCACGGTGACTCAGTTGCGGGCGCAGGTGGCACCGCTAGCCGGCCTTGCGTCACGGCACGGTACCTTTTTTGTAACCGGCAATCACGAGTACTACTCGGGTGCCCATGCCTGGATTAACGAGTTGCGTCGCTTGGGCTTGACGGTACTGATGAACGAGCATGTGGTGCTTCACCATGGCAAGGCCAGCCAGCGGCAAAATAGTCACGATGTGCAGGATGACTCACAAATCATGGCGCCGCTGGTGCTGGCTGGGGTAAGCGACTACAGCGCACATCATTTTGATGAAACACATCGCAGCAGCCCGCAAGCTGCCCTGAACGGCGCGCCGCCATCTGCGTCGGTGCGTATGCTGCTGGCGCACCAGCCGCGCAGTGCAGCAGCGGCAGCAGCGGCCGGGTATGATTTGCAACTGTCAGGCCATACCCATGGTGGGCAGTTTTATCCGTGGAACCTAAGTATCAGCAACCCTTCACAGCTGGGCTGCACAAGCTACAGGACTTGTGGGTCTATGCCAGCCGCGGCACCGGCTACTGGGGTCCACCCAAGCGCTTTGGTGCGCCGTCAGAAATCACTCTTTTGACCTTAGTGGCGGGCTAAACACCTGTCATACCATCGGGGTAAAAGCAGTAAGGTTTGCTTGTTATCAACTCCCGGGGCGACCTATGAAAACCTATTTGAATTGCGTGCTGTATGTTGCCGCTGTCGCGCTGCTCGCAAGTTGCGCAAGCACGCCCGAGCCGCCGGGCACAGTCACCATCAAGATCGTGGCCTTCAACGACCTGCATGGCAACCTACAGCCGCCGCGTTTGTCGATTACCGCACCCGGCCCGGCTGGCACAACGGTTGCCGTGCCTGCAGGTGGCGCGGCTTATATGGCCAGCGCCATCCAGAGCCTGAAGGCACAGAACCCGCACACGGCGGTGGTGTCTGCGGGCGACATGATTGGTGCGTCACCGCTGGTGTCAGCGCTGTTTTTAGATGAGCCGACGATTGAGGTGGTCAACGCCATCAAGATTGATTTCAACGCCGTAGGCAACCACGAATTTGACAAAGGCAGCCAAGAGCTGCTGCGTATGCAAAAAGGGGGCTGCGAAAAATACACACTGCGGGAGCCTTGCCTGCTGAACAAGTCGTTTCCCGGTGCCAACTTTGGCTATCTGGCAGCGAATGTTTTTAAAGCTGACGGCAGCACGCTATTCCCCGCCACCGGCATCAAGGAATTTACCGGGCCGGGCTATCGCATCAAGGTCGGGTTTATTGGCATGGCGCTGCGCGGCACGCCGGGTGTGGTCACCCCCGCCGGGGTTGCGGGCTTGCGGTTTGCCGATGAGGCGGCCACTGCCAATGCCTTGGTACCGCAGCTCAAAGCTCAGGGCGCTGACGCGATTGTGGTGGTAGTGCATGAGGGCGGCATGACCACTGGTGGTTACAACGACAAGGCATGCCCTGGCCTTGCGGGCGACATCATTCCGATTCTCGACAAGTTGGATGCGGCCGTCGACGTGGTGGTGTCGGGCCACACGCACCGCTCTTACATTTGCGACTACAGCAGGGTTAATCCGGGCAAGCCGTTTTTGTTGACCAGTGCCGGACTGTACGGCACGCTGCTAACTGACATTGCCTTGACGATTGATGTGCGCCGCAAACGTGTGGCGGGCATATCGGCCAACAACGTGATCGTACAAAGCGAAGGCTTTATGAATGCGGCTGGTGTGGCGGTCAACATCACACCGCTGTACCCGAGCTTTCAGAAAGATGCGGTGGTGGAAAAAATCATCAGCCTGTACGCCGCCGCAGCCGAACCACTGGCGCAGCGCGTGGTGGGCAGCCTGTCGGCATCCATCGTGCGGGCAACTTCGCCGTCGTTGGAAAGCCCGTTGGGTAATTTGATTGCTGACTCACAGCTAGCTGCCACGCGCGCGCCTGAACGTGGTGGCGCACAAATCGCCTTCATGAACCCCGGTGGCGTGCGTGCTGACTTGCTGGTGCCCGCAGGTGGCGGGCCGGTCACTTACAGCCAGCTTTTTAGCGTGCAGCCGTTTGGCAACAGCCTGGTCGTCAAAAGCATGACGGGCGCGCAGATCAAGACGCTGCTGGAGCAGCAGTTTAAAAATATCGCCAGCCCACGGGTGTTGTTTTGTTCTGTCGGCTTCAGCTACAGCTACGACCTCAAGCGTGCCGCAGGTTCCCGGGTAAGTGACATGCGGCTGGCAGGCGTGGCGATTTCACAGGCTACTCTTTACCGTGTTGCAATGAACAGCTATCTAGCCAGCGGTGGCGATGATTTTTCTGCTTTTGCGGAAGGTGGCGATGCGCTGGGTGGTGAGCTGGATGTGGATGCGCTGGAAACCTTTCTCAAAACCCGCCCGGGATTGCGGCCGCCCGCAGTGGATCGCATCACAAAGCTCTAACTACATTTTCAGAAACGGGATCAGCGCCTTACCAAGCAGGAGCCGCGGAACTGGCTTTGCCAGGCCGCAGGCGCAACGGCCCCCTCGGGGGCATTTGGTTATTGGGGTCAGACACCAATTTCGCGGCATCGCGAAGCGCCGCCCCCGTTGGGTAAGCTGAAGGCTTAGCGAATTTGGGCTCTGACCCCAAAAACCAACGTGGGGGCCATATCAGAGTTCAATCTCGGCCGCTAGCGGCGCGTGGTCTGACAAATGCGACCACGGCTTGTTGGGCAACACCACCGGCGCATGGCCAATGGCGTTGCGCACATAAATGCGGTCCAGCCGCAGCAGCGGCAACCGCGCGGGAAAGGTTCTGGCCGGTTTGCCATGCGCCTGCACAAACACCTCATGCAAGGCGGCACCCTCAGCCAGTAGCTTGCAGGCACGCTGCCGCCAGTCGTTGAAGTCACCTGCAACAATCAATGGTGCCTGCGCAGGCACGCTTGAGTACACCAGATTGCACAGCTTGCCCATTTGCTGCACGCGGTGTGATTCGGTCAAGCTTAAATGCACGCAGATGGCATGCACATTCACGCTGCGGCCAGGGATTTGCAGTTCGCAATGCAGCAGACCGCGTCTTTCAGGGCCGCTAATGGACACGTCGTGGTTTTCAAAACGCACGATGGGAAATTTAGACAGTACCGCATTACCGTGATCCCCATGGGTGTACACGGCATTGCGGCCGTAGGCAAATTGCGGCCAGATGCTGTCGGCCAAAAATTCGTAATGCGGTGTTTCGGGGTAGTGGTCAAACTTTTCAAGGTGCTTTTCGTTGCTGCCCGTGACCTCCTGCAAAAACACCACATCTGCGCCCACGCTGCGCACCGCTTCACGCAGTTCCGGCAGGATGAACTTGCGGTTGAAAAAAGTAAACCCCTTGTGGATGTTGACGGTCAACACCTTGATGGAAAACGTCATGGCTGCCGTGGCCAGCGCACCGCGCGTTTGGGCAATGACATCTTCATCCGGGTGAAACGGCTCTTTGACAGGGACGGTTTCAGTGACAGTGATAAGGGATTGGGGTTTAGGCATAAAACACTGATTGTGGCGCTTGTAGGGTTTTTGTCCAGGGCGGTTTCAGGCGCGATGTCCTACGCACCAATCGCGTCGGCAGCGCTGTGCATGGCGGTGGATACGCAGCCTTTGCAGAGATGGATGTTGAGCCTGTAGCTTGAGGTCAGCAGACTCAAGTCCCGCACATCCACTTCGATACCGGCCTTGAGCAGTACCGTCTTTGCCGTGTTGGTCAAGCGCCATGTTTGATGAAGCCCTTCACGATATTTTTGCGCCATCTTGCCGCTGTGCCTACAATGTATCTAGCTTGTCGGGGTGCCTGAAATGTTTCTGCAAAGAAGCTATCTGGCTGAGATCGCTGCAATCCTGCAAAGGATGCGAGACCCGCTGAACCTGATCGGGATCATGCCCGCGTAGGGAACAACGCAATTTTGGCTCCGGAAATTCTGGCCGCATTCGCCAGTAGCATTTTCGGCTCCCCAGGCAGGCACTCACTACCTTCTGGAGACAGCCATGGCCAAAACCCTTCTTTCCGTCGACGCAGCGGACCTGACAAGCCGCATCACCCGCACGCCTTTTCCCGGTTCCCGCAAGATTTACATCAATGGTTCGCGACCCGACATTCGCGTGCCGTTTCGGGAAGTCACACTGACCGACACCTTGGTCGCCGAAGGTAACGAGACGCGCCGCGAAGCCAATCCGCCGCTGCGTTTGTTTGACTCGTCGGGCGTGTACACCGACCCCGCCGCACCGATTGACATTACGCGCGGCCTGGCGCCGCTGCGCGGCGCGTGGATCAATGAGCGCCTGGATACCGAGGCCCTGCCTGGCATCAGCAGCGCTTATGGCCGCCAGCGTCTGAATGACCCGGCGCTAGCCGCCCTGCGCATGGCGCATGCCCCGGTACCGCGCCGCGCCAAGGCGGGCATGAACGTATCGCAAATGCACTATGCCCGGAAAAGCATCATCACCCCCGAGATGGAATACATTGCCATCCGTGAAAATCTGGTGCGCGCGCAACTGGCCGAGCGTCTGGCGACCGAGCGCATGCCCAAGCTTGGCCATTCATTTGGCGCGTCGATTCCCAAAGAGATTACCGCCGAATTTGTGCGCGACGAAGTAGCGCGCGGCCGCGCCGTCATCCCGAACAACATCAACCATCCCGAGAGTGAGCCGATGATTATTGGCCGCAACTTCCTCATCAAGGTCAATGCCAACATCGGCAACTCGGCGGTGACGTCGAGCATTGAAGAAGAAGTCGACAAGCTGGTCTGGTCGATTCGCTGGGGCGCAGACACCGTGATGGACTTGTCGACCGGCGACAACATCCACGAAACCCGCGAATGGATTTTGCGCAACTCGCCGGTGCCCATCGGCACGGTGCCGATTTACCAGGCACTCGAAAAAG
>JBKJOH010000108.1:0-3109 GCA_046593295.1 Polaromonas sp.
GCGAAACCCCGCCGGCATTGCCGCCGACCCAGATGCTGAGGACTTGCGGCACCGTCATCAGCATCGTGACGACGGACAAGACGCGCAAAAACTTCTCAAGACCGCTCGGCGGTGATGCGTCTGGCGCTGCTGTTACAGCCGCGCAGCCGGCGGATCCGAAATCATCCATGACTCTGTCCAATAGGTCTATTCACTTCACAATTAACACCGCCTTCATCGTGGGATGCAGCGTGCAGATATAAGGAAATGCGCCCTTGTTGCCTGCTTTGAACTTCCAGGAGTGAGCGGTTTGAAAATCTGGAGAACGAAAGGCCTTGTTTTCCGCAGTGACGTTGTGCGCAAACGCATCCTTGTTTTTCCAGATGACCGTGTCTCCCGACTTGACCTCAAGAGTAGCCGGAGAAAACTGCAAGGCCTCAATGTTGACTGTGTGTGTCTTGGACTTTGCCTCTATCGGCGACAAGACACCTATTCCTGAAAATAGAACCGCCAGGAGCAGCGTCATTGGGCGATGATGTCGTCCGTGTGTGAAGCCTTGCGGTCGAAAGCTCACGACCGGCCTTATTTCAACGTCTGTTGAATCTGCTTGGCATGCTCAAGGTGAGCTACAAATGCCGGACGCGTTTTGACCAGCGTGTCCTTGAGTTCCTCGTTCTTTGCGTTAGGGATCAGAGTTTTGTCCAGCGCATCGATAACGGCCTGGTGGTAAGTCACCTCGTTGTCGACGTAGGCTTTGTCAAACTCTGCGCCTTTCAGGCCTTTGAGTTTGCTGATGTTTGCTGCGCCGCCGTCTTTCAGACTCTTGCTGACATCGCTGTCCTCGGGTTTTACTTTCAGTTTTTTAACCAGCGCGGTTGCCTGCTTGTTGACGCTGGTGTGGTCGCTCACCATCTGCTTGCCAAAGGCCTTGACCTCCTTGTTTTTGGACATTTTCTGCGCCAGTTTGCCGGCATTGATATCGACTGTGTTTGCTGTGACTACGATTCCCGCAATCTGGGCATCGTTGGGTGCCGCCGACTGGGCGAAGGCCGCCGTTGTGGCAAACGCAAACAGGCTGGCAATGACGCTGCTGGTGATTTTTTTCATGGCATGGACTCCTTGGGATTAATTAATTTTTAATTGTTTGGCAATGCATTTAATGCGAACAGCGGACTACGCCGTCAATCGCTGTAGTCGCCCTCCTACAGGCGCGGCGCGACCCGGTCTGGCGACCAGAGTCAAAGGAGAGTCAAAGGGGTCTCAATGCTGTTCGGTTAATCTAAAACCGTTCGGGCTGAGCTTGTCGAAGCCTTGCTCTGTGCTGGCAACCCTTCGACAAGCTCAGGGCGAACGGTCTTAAACGAACAGTATTGGGTCTTGCGATAGAGCATTCATCTGTTCTTCAAAATGACTGAAGTTCAGCCTCGGGTTTCTCGTTGTCCGCTTTTTAGCTCCTTAAGCCTCTGGCATCATTTCCCCATGCCCCCGCAAGCCAAGACCACAAAGCCAAAGCGTCTCGGCCAGCGCCTGCAAGCAAACCAAGCTCCTAATCGCCTGCCAAAAGGCTTTCAGAGCATCAAAACAGCCAGTTGCAGGCATCGAACGTGGCTGTAGCCCAATAGAAACGGGTGTTACCAGCTATCAAATAGAGAGCATTGTCTCACGCTGATTTTGTTGCTTAGATGGCCTGTCTGGTGCTGGCTGCCTTCTTCGTCCACCAGTACGCCATTGGCGTATACAATGAGCGCAATGGTATTTATCGAAACGCCCACCTTTACCCGCCTCGTGTTGGCGCTATTGGACGACGACGAATACCGTGAACTGCAAAATGACATGATGCAAGCCCCCGAGCGTGGTGACATCATCCCGGGCGGGGGCGGCACGCAAGCTGCGCTACGGCGTGCAGGGGCGCGGTAAAAGCGGCGGGGTTCGGGTGATTTACTACTGGATCAAGGACAAGCACCAGATTTACATGCTGGTGGTGTACCCCAAGTCCGTGAAGGACAATTTGACGGATAAAGAAACAGCGCTATTGCGTGATTTGGTCAAGGAGCTATGACGATGGACAAGACACTGTTTGAAGATTTGCTGGGCAGTCTGAAAGAAGCCAAGGCCATTTCAAAAGGTAAGGCGACCCCGTCACGCCGTTTTGAGATCACAGCACCCGATGCCAAACTGGTGCGCGAACAAATTGGCTTGTCGCAAAGCGAGTTTGCCCGCCTGATGCGGGTGAGCGTGAAGACCCTGCAAAATTGGGAGCAGCACCGCCGCAACCCGACTGGCCCGGCGGCGGCTTTGCTCAAGATCATGTCAACTGCGCCAGAGGTGGCGCTGGAATCTCTGCATGCCTGAGGACAATAGCAACCTAAAGAAGAATTGGGGTCAAAGAAAAATTGGGGTCAGACTCCAATTAGACCCGTTAATCCTGAGCCCGACCCGGTGAAAGCCTGGGCGGGCTTTTTTATTTGCACTATCCTCAAGTTTTTTTCTGCGAGCCGTATGACCAACCCACAAACCACACCCAACACGCAAACATCGGTGCAGCCTGACTTTGACAAAGGCTTGGCCACCCGCAAGCAGGTGATGGGCGAGGCCTTTGTGGCCAACGCCTTCGGCCACATGACCGACTTCACCCGCCCCGTACAAGAACACATCACTGCCAAAGCATGGGGCGATGTCTGGCAACGCCCCGGCCTCGACCATAAAACCCGCAGCATGATAACGGTCGCCATGTTAGCTGCGATGGGTAAACACCACGAACTAAAAGGCCACGTGCGCGGCGCACTCAACAACGGCGTAACACCCGCCGAGCCGTTTTGGGGTGCCGTTTTAGGCTGCAGTTCAATAAATACGGGCGTGACCAGCTATTTTATTTGTAGCAGCTTGAGCAGTCATGGCTAGAAGCGGTGGGCGATGACGCCGATGACGATCGCTGCGTCGAGCATGATCCATCCGATGCAGGCCATATAGATCGTCTTGTCGCGTTTCTGGATTCCGTAAACAAACCACACACAGGCCGAAAACAAATATGCACCCCATGACAGCAGCGAAACCCCGCCGGCATTGCCGCCGACCCAGATGCTGAGGACTTGCGGCACCGTCATCAGCATCGTGACGACGGACAAGACGC
>JBKJOH010000184.1:0-6994 GCA_046593295.1 Polaromonas sp.
CCCGTGATCTCCGGGATGTTTTTCATCAAGGCCTGGTGAATCTTCAGGTCGAGTGCAGCGGTTTCTTCGAGGCTGATGGAGGGCAACTTTTCGATGCCGACAATGACGTCGCCCTCATCCATCGTCGGCATGAAGGTTTTGCCCACCAGCGAGTAAACACCCGCCGCCACGACCAGCATACCGACCGCGACAGCAAAAACCACTTTTTGGTGTCCGAAGGCCCAGCTAAGCGTGGGCTCATAGAGCTTGAGCAGCTTTCGCGGCAGCCACGGTTCTTCATGGCTGACCTTGCGAATCAGGAAGGACGCGACAACCGGAATTACCGTCAGCGACAAAACGAGAGAGCCGGCCAACGCAAAGACGATGGTGAGCGCCACCGGGACGAAGAACTTGCCTTCCAGATCCTGCAGGGTGAGCAGCGGCAGGAACACCACCGCGATGATGACAATGCCGGCCGCCACCGGCGAGGCGACCTCGCGCACCGCGCGCAGTACGACATGCAGGCGCGGAAGCCGGCTTCGGTCAGAGGTTCGACCCAGCTGCCGGACGATGTTTTCGACGACAACCACGGACGCATCCACCAGCATGCCCAGCGCAATGGCCAGCCCGCCCAGGCTCATCAGGTTGGCGGACATGCCGGCAAACCGCATCAAAATGAACGTACACAGCGCTGACAGCGGCAGCACCAGGGCAACCGTGACGGCCGCGCGGACGTTACCCAGGAAGGCACCCAGCAATATCAGCACCAGCACCGTCGCCTCCAGCAATGCCTTGGAGACCGTGCCCACTGCTTTCTCGACGAGGCTGGCGCGGTTGTAGAACACCTTGAGTTCAACGCCCTTGGGCAGGGTCGGCTTAAGCTCTTCGATCTTCTTTTCCACGCCCTGAACGACTTTTTTCGCGTTGGCACCGGCCAAGCCGAGCACCAGCCCTTGCACCGCTTCTGCCTTGCCGTCTTGGGTCACGACACCATAGCGCGTGACATAGCCGTCGCGTACTTGAGCGACATCGCCGAGGCGGACGCTATCGCCCTTGCCCGCCGTACCCGCCTTAACCACGATGGCCCGCAGGTCATCCTTGGTCCGGATACTGCCTTCACTGCGCACGAGCAACACCTCGTCGCCTTCGCCCAATCGGCCAGCGCCATCGTTCCGGTTGTTGGCCTCAATGACACTCTTGAGCTTGGCCGTTGACAGGCCCAGGGCCGAAAGTTTGCCCGGATCAGCCACCACTTCAAAGCTGTGAACCTTACCGCCCAAGGCGTTGACATCGGCCACACCGGGGACTGTTCGCAAGGCCGGGCGGATGACCCAGTCGAGGAGGGTGCGGCGCTCTTCCAGCGTCATCTGCGGGGCCTCCACAGTAAACATGAACATTTCGCCCAATGGGGTGGTGATGGGTGCCATGCCGCCACTGATGCCTGGCGGCAAGTCGGCTGCGATGTTGGCCAAGCGCTCGGCCACCTGCTGGCGCGCCCAGTAAATATCCGTGCCATTCAGAAAATCAATGGTGACATCCACCAGTCCGTACTTGGACACCGAACGAAGCATGCGCTGATGGGGAATGCCAAGCATTTCCACTTCGATCGGGACCGCAATCCGGCTTTCGATCTCCTCGGGTGTCATGCCGGGCGCTTTCATGATCACCTTGACTTGGGTGCTGGAAACGTCGGGAAAGGCATCGATGGGAAGATTTTTGAAGGCCAGCCAACCGCCACCGGCCAGCAAGACGGCTGCCAACATCACGAAAAGCCGCTGCGCCAGCGCAAATTGAACAATGCGGGTCAACATGCTCAGTTGCCTCCGCTTTTGCCCAGCCAAGCGGCCTTCAGGGCGATCACAGAGGCTGTCGCAATCTCCTGATTCGCCATCAGCTTGCCTTTGACACGTACCGATTGACCAGCGCTTTCCAGAACCGTTACCAGCGTTGCCTGAAAACCGGTAGGCGTCTTGACAAAGACATATGCCTTGCCGTCCTGCCTGACAACAGATTGCAAGGGCACGGACCAACCCTCTCCGGCCCCAACAAAGGGGACGCGAACTTGTACAAACTCGCCCGGTCGCAGCAACTGCACGCCTCGGGTGACTTCGGCTCGCAAGGTCAGCGTTTGGTTGTCACTGGCCAGCATCCCGGAGCCTGAGGTGACCGCGGCAACATCCCGGCCCGCCACGCTGATCGCAGCGCCTCTCAAAGCAATCCTCTCTCGCATGTCGACGGGTATCTGTATGTCGAGCCACAACTTGCTCGTATCGGCGATGCGTGCCAGGGCTTGTGCGTCCTGCACGCGCTGTCCCAGTCGGGCTTCGATGGCGTAAATAATCCCTGCGGACTTTGCCCTCAGATAAAGGCCATCCTGCATTGCCACGCCATCGGCGATTTTTCGCAGCGTCGGGGCGTCCACACCGGCCAGTCTCAAGCCGGTTTCAGCTTGACGCAAACGCGCCAGGTCCTGGTCGGCTGCGGCCTCGGCCTCCTGCGCCCTGCGTTCTGGGGTGATGCCTTCGCTGAAAAGTTGACGTTCTCGCACCAGGGTTTTTTGCGACAGCCGGCTTTTGGATGCCGCTTCCATCAGTTTGAGCTGCAGCTCGGCCAATTCTGGACTGGCGAGCCTGAAAAGCGGTTGCCCCAGGCGCACGGACTCGTTTTCGGAGACGAGCAGCTGATCGACCACCCCCGCAACTGGCGTGCTGACAATCGATTCCTGCCGGGGCGGGAGGATGACTTTGGCCGGGTAGCTCAGGCCCTCGATCTGGGCCGGCTTATCCAGCTTCTGGAGCTGAACCCCCAACGCCTGTATTTGCGCGGCAGAGACCGCGAAATCGTCGGCCGCGTGTGCTGCAACAGACGAGAAAAGAAAAAAAGCATGCGCGCAGCAGATGAGGGCGCGTCGGGGAAGACGGTAATACATGAAAACTCCACGGTTTCTGACCGACCCGGATGACAGGCATATCCAAATAAAGACAAAGGCGGTGGTCGTCTTACAAATATTTGGTGATGCTCTTGAATTCACCCAAGTCAAGCTGCGAATTGACGCGCTTTCCACGAACGGCGTGTTCCAGGCAATGAGCAACATGGTCGTGGATCATGGCTTCCTTCGCTGCCCTGATGGCGCGCTCCACCGCATGAAGCTGCTGCACCACATCGATGCACTCTTTTTGAGCTTCAATCATGGCCATCACTTTTTGCAGATGGCCGCTGGCTCGCTTGAGCCGCTTCAGGAGCGCAGGATGTGACTCGTGAAGATGGGGGGCAGTCATGCAGCAATTGTAACCCCCCAGGGGGATATAAAATCATGCATTCCAGTCGACTGCTCCACAAGATGCGAATGTAGATGCTATGGCGAACTTCAGTGGTTCTGCGTCGCTTTCAGGCGCGACGCTGAATTCAGCGAATATCACTGGGCGCAACTTGCAAGGGGCCTGTAAATTGCTTACATTGGTGCATGGCATTTGATCTCGACATTGGCTTCGTCTCACTGGCAGGCCGCAAAAACATCAACGAAGACTTTTGTGCCGCGATGTTGCCCGAGCCGGGGCAGGAGGCCATGGGCTCCATCGTCGCGATTGCCGATGGCGTGAGCACCGGCGGCATGGGCCGCGAAGCCGCCCAAACCACCGTCACCAGCCTGGTCCGCGACTACTACGGCACGCCAGAGATATGGGACACCAGCGTGGCGCTGGACCGCATTATTGGCGCGCAAAACGCCTGGCTGGCAGGCATTAACCGCCGCCGCCAGCCAGCGCTGGGCCTGACCACGCTGACAGCGCTGGTGCTGCGTGGGCAGTCGTACACCCTGGCGCATGTAGGCGATTCGCGGGCTTATTTGCTGCGTGACGGCAAAACCGTTCAGCTCACGCACGACCATGTCGTTAACCACCCCGACTTCAAGCACCAGTTGCTGCGCTCGGTGGGTGCCGAAGACCATGTGGTGGTGGACTACATGCAGGGCGACCTTCATGTGGGAGATGTGTTTGTGCTGGTCTCTGATGGCGTACACGGCAGCCTGCGCGATGCCCGTCTGCACGACATTGCGGAAAACCGTGATACCCAGGACAAACAGAGTGCCCAGGCTGCAAGCCAGAAATTGGTCGATGCAGCGCTTGCCAACGGCAGTACCGACAACGTCACGGCAGTGGTGGTGTATGTGCGCGGGCTGCTCGATGCCACGCTGGGTGATGTGAACCGCATCGCGCAGACGCTGCCGGTGCCAGCACGCCTGCGGGTCGGCGAGATGATAGACGGCTTGTGCGTGACAGCATCGGTGGCCGACAACGGCATCAATGTGCTCTACCAAGTCCGCAGCATGGAGGGCAAGCTCTACGCCCTCAAAACCCTCAACTCCGCCCGAGCCCACGACGAGCAGGAGCGCGCCATGCTCGCGCACGAAAGCTGGCTGGCCGCACGTATGCAGTCGGGGCGCGCAGCCGAGCATCTGGTCAGCCTGCACGAGCGCCTGCCGGGTGGCCACGAACGCAGCGCGTTTTATTTGCTGTATGACTGGCACAGCGGTGAAACATTGCAGCAGCAACTACAGCGCGGCCACAAGTTCAGCGTGGTGCAGGCCCTGGCCGTAGCCACCCAAACCGCCAAAGCACTGAGCCGCCTGCACCGACAGTGCGTGATTCACCGCGATGTCAAACCCGCCAACCTGCACCAGGGCGAAGACGGCGTGCTGCGCTTGCTCGATTTGGGTGTGGCCCTGAGTGGCCGCGAGCCCGAGGCGATGCGCAAGCTGCACGCCGGCACGCCCAGCTTCATCAACCCCGAGCAGTGGGGCTTCAAAGCCACGGGTGGCACGGTGCTGGATGCAGCCGAAGAGTTACCCGATGCACAGAGTGACTTGTTTGCACTCGGCGTAACCCTGTACCAGTTGCTGACCGGCAGGCTTCCCTATGGCGAGGTATTGCCCTTTCAGGCAGGCCGCTACCACCGCGACCCCGTTGCGCCCAGCCGCATCAACCCCGAGGTACCCATCTGGCTGGACCACATCGTTCTAAAAGCCGTGGCGCGTGACAAACGCCAACGCTTTGAAACCGCAGAAGAGCTGCTGCTGGCACTAGAGCGCGGCGCATCGCGGCCCTTGACTGCGCCGCACGCCACGCCACTGTTGCAGCGCGATCCGACAGCGGTCTGGAAGATGGTGTTTGCGGTGTCTGTGCTGGTTAATTTGTTGCTGGTGTATTGGCTGGTGTTTTTGCCGAGGTAGGTTTTTAGAGCGCAGGCGACGCTACGGTCACTATCATTTCAGTAGCTGTTAACGCCCGTATCTATTGGCCTTCAGCCATAAAAGGCAGTAAAAAATGACCTGAAAATACCAAAAACCATGTTGAAATCCAAAATCACAACATAAAGGCTCGAAAAAACTTGGGGCGACTATTTCTGCACATCGTAACCCGTTTCCCTCTGATGCCGCACCGTCAGAACCACGGCGGTTTGCCCGTCATACCTGTACAGCGCGATGTAGCCGCTTTCGCCGAAGTCGATGATCTACTCTCTAAACTCGGGGCTCATATCTTCAACGGGTCTGCCAATACCGGGCTGTTTTGAAAGTATCTGTACGACTTGGCGAATGGACTTGACGGCCCGTTGGGCTGCCGTCTTATTTTTACTTGCCAGGAAGCGGTAGAGACGCTGTACGTCTTGCAACGCAGCGGGTGACCAGATTACGCATGACACGCAGGCGGCTCTACGTCTTGACCTGCTTCAAGTTTGGCAAGCCATGTATCGGACTCTTCCTGCGATGCGTGCAAGCCAGTCGTCTGGTAGTCGTTCCATGCGCGTAGGCCGTCTTGGCGGTAGTTTTCGCGTTTTTCTTCGCGTGCAACGTACTGGGTGATGGCCTCGCGCATCAGCCAGTGGGATGTGCGCTGGCGTGCCTCAACAAGCCTGGCGAGACCGTCGCGGGTGTCTTGATCGAGCTTGACGGCGATGGGACGAATGGCTGTAGATGTCATGGCTATCCCCTCGGTATCAATAGGCATTACTATCATATACCCATGTCCTGCACGTCAAACTATAAATGTGCTCAGTTAGCCATCGGGTTACAGCGTGATTCGCTGAAAGTTCGGCAAATCGCTACGCGCTTTTCTGCTTCGCAGATCAAGCACTACGCGCCCGTCCACCCTTTTAGTTTCGGCATCGCTTCGCTTAACTTTGCCTGGGCAAAGTTAGCCTTCACTGAAAGGGCCGCCATGCGCTGTGCGCATCCGTCAGCGTCGCTGACTACGCACTACGTGCGCGGCCACCCTTTTCAGCCCAGGTACGGGTCCAACGGATCTGCATCACCCTTAGCATCATCAGCATGCCCAGCGAGAGCGCTGCAAAAAAGAAGAAACCCCACATGTAGGTTCCCGCGTATTGTTTCGACAGGCCCATGGCGTTGGGCACCAGCGCGCCGCCCAGCGCGCCAACTTCACCAACCATCGAGCCGGCCACCGCTGTAGCCAATGGCCAGCGCAGTGGCACCAGCTGAAACAGTGCTCCGTTGCCAGCACCCAATGCGGCGAAGCACAGCATGAGCAGCAGTGTGGTGATCACCAGCGAGTTGCCGGCCAGGCCGCACAGAACCAACGTCAGCGCGATGGTCAGCAGCACCACGCTCAGGGTGTTCACGCCGCCCCAGTGGTCGGAGATCCAGCCGCCAAAAACGCGCAGCGCCGCGCCCATGAAGGCAGCCAGCATGGAGAGCTGTCCGGCCTGGACCTTGCTGACACCGAACTGGTCGTAATAATAAGAGGGCAAAAAGGTCGCCAGCCCGATGAAGCCGCCAAAGGTCACGCCGTAGATCAGACTGAAGGTCCAGCCGTCGCGTTCGAACAGACACGCGATGTGCTCGCGAAACGTGGCATGTGCATCGACATCATCAGGCTCGCGAGCGAACACGATCATCACGACCATCGGGATCGACACTGCGACCGCGGCGATGCCGTACACGGCTTGCCAGCCCAGCCACAGCGCCAGCGGCGGCGCCACCAGCACCGAGACGGCGGTGCCC
>JBKJOH010000194.1:0-4345 GCA_046593295.1 Polaromonas sp.
GCCTGCAAAAGGAGCTCCAACACAACGTGGCGCTGCGGGTCAAGGAAACCGACGAAGAAGGTATCTTTGAGGTCATGGGCCGTGGCGAATTGCACCTGACCATCCTGCTGGAAAACATGCGCCGCGAAGGTTTTGAAATGGCTGTGTCCAAGCCGCGCGTGGTGTTCAAGGATGTCGATGGCGTGCGCCACGAACCCATCGAAATGGTGACCGCCGACATTGAAGAGCAGCACCAGGGTGGCGTGATGCAGGCACTGGGCGAGCGCAAGGGCGACTTGGTCAACATGGACCCGGACGGCCGTGGCCGCGTACGCCTGGAGTACCGCATCCCGGCGCGTGGCCTGATCGGGTTTACCAACGAATTTTTAAACCTGACGCGCGGCACCGGCCTGATCTCCAACATTTTCGACAGCTATGAGCCGCACAAGGGCGACATCGGCGGCCGTAAAAACGGCGTGCTGATTTCCATGGACGCTGGCGAAATCTTCACCTACGCACTGGGCAAGCTGGACGACCGTGGCCGCATGTTCGTCAGGGCCAACGACCCGGTGTATGAAGGCATGATTGTCGGTATCCACAGCCGTGACAACGATCTGGTGGTCAACGCCACGCGCACCAAGCAGCTCACCAACTTCCGAGTCAGCGGCAAGGAAGACGCGATCAAGATCACCCCGCCTATCGAATGCACGCTGGAATACGGTGTTGAATTCATTGAGGAAGACGAGCTGGTTGAAATCACGCCCAAGTCCATTCGTCTGCGCAAGCGCCACCTGACGGAAAGCGAACGCAAACGCGCGGGGCGCTGATTCTATGAGCGACATCATCGTAGAGCGGCGCGGCAGTGCCGGGCTGATTACCCTTAACCGGCCCAAGGCGCTTAATGCCCTGAGCCTGCAGATGGTGCGCGACCTGACCGAGGCTTTGCTGGCTTTCAGGGATGATCCCGCTGTGCTGCTGGTGGCGATACGCGGCACCAACAAGGTCGGGCGCCCTGGTACACCCGAGAGCCTGTTCGGCGGGTTTTGTGCTGGTGGTGATATCCGCTTTTTCCATCAGGCAGCGCTGGCGGGTGATACCGCACTGGAAGATTTTTTCACCGAAGAATACCAACTCAATCATTTGATACAGACTTACCCAAAGCCGTACATTGCTTTTATGGATGGCGTGGTGATGGGTGGTGGTATGGGGTTGTCGCAAGGCGAAGCACATATTTCTAGTCGACCTGGTAAGGTTCGCATCGTCACCGAGCACACCAAAATGGCCATGCCCGAGACCAACATCGGCTTGTTCCCGGACGTTGGTGGGGGTTACTTTTTAAGCCGTTGCCCTGGCTATGCTGGTGAATACCTGGCGCTGACAGGGGAGGTGATAGGTGCTGACGAAGCGATTGGCTTTGGTCTGGCCGATGTCAAACTCGATGCCGCGCAATTGCCACGGCTATGGGACGCGCTGGGCAGCCGGATTTTTGACTCGGCTGCCGAAGCCGATCAATGGATTGCTACTGAGTTAATAGCTGCTAACGCACGTCCTGCGGCCTCTACAGCCATTATTGACAGTTATTTTTCGCTTCTACGAGTTAAACACATCGTTGACGCGCTGGAGAAATCGCAAGATCCTTGGGCGCTCAAAACGGCGGCGATTTTGCGAAAGCGTTCCCCATTGATGTTGCATGTCACGCTGGAGCATATCCGCCGCGCCCGCACCATGACATTTGCCGACGACCTGCGCATGGAGCGCGACATGGTTTGGCAGTGCTTTAACTTGCGCCCTGGCAAGGCCAGCGAAACGGTAGAGGGTATTCGCGCTTTGGCAGTTGACAAAGACTACACACCCAAATGGTCACCAGCCCGTATTGAGGATGTCAAACCCGGCATGGCAGATGCATTTTTCACCAGCCCATGGACGGCTGATACGCACCCCCTGCGCGGTCTTTAGACTGCTGCTCAGAGTTGCTGATAGACCAGCTGAGCGAGTTTCATCAGCTCTTCGCGTGATATCGGCCCGCTGAGTGCGTAGCCAAAGCCTTGTTCAACCCAGTAAAACGAAGGCACTGGGCCGTCTGCGCTGTAGCGAAAAGCGGTTTCCTGGCTGTCAGTCTTGGGCGTAGTGTCGTTTTTTGCGGTTTTTACCGTCGGGTTGCTTTCTACCGCCCCCAGATACAGCGTCACCCGCAAACCAGCGGGATTTTGGAACATGAATTGCGCCCTGGCACCACCGTCACCCGGCAGAAGTCGCCCGCCAACCAGCTCATAGCCTTGTGTGGTCAATATGGGAACTTTAAGGGGTTTACCAACGCGTTTGGACAGCCATTGCACGAGATGCTCCTGCTGCGCCGCAGTTACCTCGACCGGATGGCGTACCTCTGGCGAGAACACAGCATGGGCGAGTGAGGCCTGATGAATAAAGGTTTGCATTGCCGGTGTTTTGTTTGATGCCAGTTGCTGCCCGAAGGAGTTGCCAAGCTGGCCTTTTGAAAACCAGCCGACACCAAACGCCAGCATCACGGCGGCAGCCATACCGCCCCAGCGCCACCATTGATCCAATTGCTGATATTCCTTCTGGCTGCGGCGTGCGGCAGCTAGCAGCGTGTTGGGGATGGTCTCGTCCAGCAAAGGGCGGTGCAGGGAGCGTAAAGCCTCACGCTGGGTTTGCCAGGCGCGTAACGTGGCCAGCGATTCAGGGTCTTGGCTTATTTGCACCATGGCTGCGGCCTGTTCGTCGGGCAAAAGCTGGCTGTCAACAAGCGTATTGATCTTGTTTTGCAGGATCTCACTATTTCTTGTCATGATTTTCAAAACCCTTATTTCAGTCGCCGTAAGACCATAGATGGGGCGGATGAGGCAGAGGCGTTGGCTGTGGCCGCCGTGCTGTTGGCAATCGACGTTGCCGGACTGTCCAACAGCTCGCGCAAGCGGCTGCGCGCCCTGGACAGGCGCGACATCACGGTGCCGACAGGAACGCCTATGATTTTGGCAACCGCCTCATAAGAAAGATCTTCAAGGCTGACGAGCAGCAGCACAACGCGCTGGTCTTCTGGCAGACGCAACAGGCAACGCTGCAGGTCAAGCGACTGCGAGTTGTCAGACTCCGGTGCAACCAGTTCATGCTCAACATCATCAACATTGACGGTACTACCCGCAGATGCCTGGCGCATGTTGCTACGGATATGGTTGATGTGCAGGTTGTGCATCAGGGTAAAAAGCCAGGCCCGTAAATCGCTACCAACCGTCCATAAACGCCACTTGGAGCAGGCCCGCTCCAGCGTGTCTTGCACCAAATCATCGGCCATCCAGGCATCGCCCGTCAGCACCCGCGCGTAGCGGCGCAGGCTCGGGATGTGATCGGTCAACGGGAAGTCTGTCATCCGATTGAACCTGAACGAGCCGGGGACATTGAAATGGCTCCAGTCGTCAAAGCGCGTGGCTCAAGAGCCATCAAGGCCATCAGGGCTTGACAATGTGCCAGACATTCATGAAACCATCGCCCGTCTTGTCGCCTGGTTTCATATCTTTGGCCCAGTAGTACAGCGGCTTGCCTTTCATCGCCCATTGTTTCTTGCCGTCGTCGCGCGTGATAACCACGTAGTCGCCAGATGCTTTGTCAGTGTCTGTTGCCATCAGTGCAGGCCAATTGGTGGCGCAGGGGCCGTTACAGACTGATTTGCCGCTGTTTACGGTGTCGCGATCAAAAACGTACAGGGTCATGCCGTTGGAGGCAACCAGCATGCCGTCAGCGAATTTGGCCGGACTGCTCATATACATGGAGGCGCAGCCCCCGAGGACGGCAGCAGTAAGAAGTGCGATAGGCAAGAGTTTCATTTAATTCTCCGGGGTTTGTTATGCAGAAAATGTCTGCACTGGAATAAACACCGACAGACCCCGCTTTATTCCATCGGTTTCTTAAATATTTTGCAAAAATTTAAAAATTTGCCAGGCCAGTCACTTTAATGGGCCAGCTTTTTTTAGCGGCTGCGCGATTTCATCGCCCGCTCCACTTCGCGCTTGCCTTCGCGGTCTTTGATGGTGTCGCGCTTGTCGTGTTCGCCCTTGCCCTTGGCCAGGCCGATCTCGCACTTCACCCGGCCGGCTTTCCAGTGCATGTTGAGTGGCACCAGCGTAAAGCCCTTTTGCTCGACCTTGCCCATCAGACGTTTGATTTCGTCCTTGTGCATCAGCAGCTTTTTGGTGCGCACAGAGTCGGGCCGTACATGGGTTGATGCAGTGCCCAGCGGATTGATCTGGCAGCCGATGACAAAAATCTCGCCATTGCGGATGACCACATAGCCATCGGTCAATTGCACTTTGCCCTCGCGCACGGACTTGACTTCCCAGCCTTCGAGCACCAT
>JBKJOH010000300.1:0-6840 GCA_046593295.1 Polaromonas sp.
GTCAAGGGCGCGCTCTAACAGCGTGCCAAAAATGGCCGGCTCTACCTCGCGCCAGTTGGCCTGTGCCGCCCGTATCAATTGGGCTATTTGCTGCGTATTTAATAGCAGGCTGTAGCCGTCTTTGGTGGGTTCTTTAAACAGCTTGCCATTGAACTTGAGCACCTGGATGGCCAGCGCCACGCTAAAACCGCCCTGGTCCATGTCTTGCCATAGGCCGCGCAACATGCCTTGCAGGGCGTGTGGGTCAGCTTTGTGCTTTTGCAGCAGTTGCAAAAAACTGCCTTTGGGCAGCAACTCCACGTCTTCAGCAAACATCGAGAAGAGGCAGCGCGTCAGAAAAGCGGCTACGTGGTCAGCGCGGTGCCCTGATTGCTCAAGCGACTTGGCCAGCTCGGCCAGTTGCGTGGCGACCAGGCGGGTAACCCGGGCGCTGGCGCGTGTCGGGTTCAGGCTTTCAGGCTCAAGCCAGATGCTTTTAAGGCGCTGGCGTACGGTCTCGTCCAGCAGGCTGGCTAGGGGCAAGCGGTGGCTGCGTGGGTCAGGGAAGGGCGTGTAGGTTGCGCCGCTGCGGGTGAACTCGGCGTACAGCTCGATGACGTTGCCCACATCAACCACCAGCAAAAACGGCGGGCGGCCTTCTTCAGACGGCAGGGCGCGTGCATAGCCCTCGGCCTGCGCCCGTGCGCGCAGCAGCGCATCGTCAAACCCTTTGGTGTGGCTGGGGGCTTTGAGCTTTTTTGATTCCAGCACAAAGTGGCCGCGCTTGTAGCAGTCAATACGGCCTGCACTGGTACTGCCGTCGCCGTGGGTAAAGGTGATGGGCCGCTCAAACATATAGCCTTGCTCAGGCGTGGGGTGCGGCACTTCAACGCCAAGTAGCTCGCACAGCTCGCGCACAAAGCTTTGCGCGCTAGACAGCTCGCTGGCGGTGGTGCCTTGCCAGCGGGTGATGAAGGCTTGCGCGTTGGCTTGGGTGTTGTCCGGGCTGACGATTTCTTGCATCGCTTGAATGATACCTACCCTAGAGGCGCTATCTATTTAGTAGCTGGTTACGCCCGTATTTATTGGGCTACAGCCGATTTTATGCCTGAAAATGCAGATGAAAAGCCTTCTCGGCGAGTTTTGAGGCCAAATCGGGTGTGTTTTACTTGGCTGGGCTGCTTCAATCGGCTGATGCGCTCCAGCGCTTGCCCCAATCGGGTTTTGCTGATTTGCCACTGGCTTTGTCCAGCGTACGGCGGTCGCGTTTGGTGGGGCGGCCGTGCTCTTGGCTGCTGGCGGGCTCTGCGTGCAGGCGGCGCTGCTCTGCGGCTTGTTCGCGTAGCTTGATGCTTTCTTCGGTCTCAAGGTAAAGCTGCTGTGCAACCGGGGCCGCGCCGCGTTGGTTGCTGATGCCCAGCACGGTGAGTGTGCGTGTGACTGGGCCTTGGCGCAGCGCTACCGTGTCGCCGACCTTGACCTCACGGGCAGGCTTGGCCTCAAGGTCGTTAATGCGCACCCGGCCCTTGTCGATTTCGTCAACCGCGAGCGAACGGGTTTTGTAAAAGCGTGCGGCCCAGAGCCACTTGTCGATGCGTAGTTTGTCCATGAGTGCTATTTTGGGGTTTTTGGGGTCAGACACCAATAACCCTATTGCACCGCACCTAGCCCCAGAGCTGCCGCGCGTGAAGCGGCGCGCTTTTCTGCGTCGTCAGGTGTGGCCTGGGTTGGCCAGCCTGCAAGCTGCTGCGCGGTGAATTCTGCCAGTGCAGCTATCCACACCGGGCTGTCGTTGAGGCATTCGATGTAATTAAATTGCCTGCCGCCTGCCTGCAAAAATGCGTGGCGCGCTTCCATGTTGATTTCTTCCAGCGTCTCCAGGCAGTCGCCGGTAAAGCCGGGGCAGACTACGTCAACACTTTTTGTACCGCTTTGCGCCAGTTTGATGAGCGTCGGTTCGGTGTAGGGCTCCAGCCATTTGGCCTTGCCGAAGCGGGATTGAAACGTGAGCTGGTATCTGTCCTTTTCGAGGCCCAGCTTTTCTGCCAGCAGGCGCGCCGTTTTATGGCATTCGCAGTGGTAGGGGTCGCCCAGCCTCAGCGTGCGCTCGGGCACGCCGTGAAAGCTCATGATCAGCTTTTCGGCCCGGCCATTGACGCGCCAGTGAGCGCGGATTTTGTCGGTCAGCGCTTCGATGTAGCCCGGTGCATCGTGGTAATGATTGATGAATCTGAACTCGGGCAAATGCCGCACCTTGGCGGCCCAGGTGTAGACCGCATCAAACACGCTGGCCGTGGTGGTGGCGCTGTACTGCGGATACGCCGGAAGAATCAGTACGCGCGTTATGCCGTCAGCCTTGAGCGCATCAAGCTGCGATGCAATCGACGGGTTGCCGTAGCGCATGGCGTAACGCACCTCGACGGTGTGGCCGCGTGTGCCTAAATAGCCACGCAGCATGAGGGCCTGTTTTTCTGTCCAGACTTTTAGCGGCGAGCCTTCTTTCGTCCAGATACTGGCGTATTTGGCGGCTGACTTTTTGGGCCGCACGCGCAAGATGATGCCGTGCAATATCAGCCACCAGATCGCTCTGGGGATTTCAACCACGCGATGGTCGCTGAGGAACTCGGCCAGGTAGCGACGTACCGCAGGCGCGGTGGGTGCATCGGGTGTGCCAAGGTTACAAAAAAGGATGGCGGTGCTTGATACCGCTTTGGGCGGCTGCCCATGGGAAAATGTGGGTTCGGTGGCGAAAGACATGGGTTATTCTCGCCTAGCTTTCATACATGCAACAGCTGTTCAAATTTTGTTCAATAACTCATTAGACTTTTCCAGCATCAAGGCCATCACCCTTGACCTCGACGATACCTTATGGCCCGTGTGGCCTGCGATTGAAAGAGCTGAAAAAGCGCTTGAAAACTGGCTCGGCCAACACGCCCCGATGACGGCGGCGTTGTTTTCCAACGCTGAAATGCGGCAGGAGATTCGTGAGCATGTCGTCCGCTTGCGGCCCGATCTCAAGCACAACCTGAGTGCAATTCGCCGTGAGGCGATGCGCGTAGCGCTGTTCCGCTCCGGCGAAGACCCCTTGCTGGCTGATGAAGGCTTCAATGTTTTTTTCGAAGAGCGCAACCGCGTTGTGTTGTTTGAAGACGCTTTGAGTACGCTGGAGTTTTTGTCAAAGCGTTATCCGCTGGTGGCACTGTCCAATGGCAACGCCGATATCGGGCGTATTGGTATCAAACGATATTTCCAGGCTGGCGTGAACGCCCAGGAGTTTGGCATCGCCAAGCCCGACCCCCGAATTTTTCATGCAGCCGCAGGCACTGTCGGTATCTCCTCTGCGAATGTCTTGCACATTGGCGACGACCCGGTGCTCGATGTGCTGGGTGCGCTCAATGCCAACATGCAGACGGTCTGGCTCAACCGCGCAGCCAACCCGTGGAAGCACGAGCAAACGCCTCATGCCACAGTGAGCGACCTGAACGAGTTGTGCGCGGCGATTGCAGCGTTTGAGGCTGCGTGATTTGACAATTGAAGCGGTTTTGAGGTCAATTTGATGCCTGAAAGTGCCGTTTCAGTGCAAAAAACGGCTGCAGGCCAATAAATACGGGTGTGACAAGCTACTTAATTAATAGCATGCAGAATCTGGCTAAAGGCTTCGAGCCGCAGCCAAAGCAGACCGCACAGCCCCTTCAAGTGTGGCCGGATAAGGCCCTTCAACATAGTCGCCGCAGGCCAGCAGGGTTGGCGCAAGCTGCATACCGGGCCGTTGCAAGCCGGGGGTGCAGGCGAAGGTGGCGCGTTTTTCAACAATGGTTTGCAGAAGCTGCACGTCTTTCAGCCCGAGCTGATCTGCGGCTTGCGCTGCTACCCGCTGGCTCAGGGTGGCGCTGTCGCCAACGCTGGCGCTGACGACGAAGGCCAGCAGGTCGGGCGGGCCGCCGAGCTGGCCGCGATCAAACACAAACTGGGCGGGATGGCTGCTGCTGGAACGCAGGGCCAGCATGGGTTGGCTCAGGCGCGCGCCGGGTGCTATGGCGTAGATGGTGGTGATGGCTTCGTGCTGCAAGGCTTGGGTTTGGGCCAGCCACGCATCGCAAGCCAGGCTGGAGCTTTGCACCAGTCGCGCTGCTTCAACTGGTGGGCAGGCGATGACGACTGCATCAAAGGTGTTGGATTCATATAGCACCTCGGACGTTTGCGTGGCAAGGTGCCAGCGATTCTGATCGTGCCGGATCGACTGCACGCGTACACCCAGCTTGACTTCACTGCCATGGCGCTGTAGCCACGCACTTGAGGCATTGGGCATCAGCGTGCTGAGGTCAACCAGCGGCAGCAGCAAGTTTGAGCCACCTTTGATGCCACGGCCTGCAAACAGTGAGTTCTGCATGACGCGCAAAAAAACCTGGCCGTTGGCGCGCTCGGCGGGGGTGTTCAGGGCCGACACACACAGCGGCTCGATGAGGCTGGCCATGACACCCGGCGTGAGGCCTTTGCAAAGAGCGGTCACTGACTGCTGCGCGCCGCATTGAAAGCCCGTCAGCTGCCAGCCGATAGCTACTTTTAACAGCGACAACTTATCAAGCCATGACCAGCCGCGTGCGGCAAGAATGCCTGCCAATGCGTCGAACGGCGCGGGTAAGTTGGGCAATGCAAGGCCACTGCCATCGGGGAATTGCAGCGTTAGCGGTAAGCGCAACAAACTGCGTGGAATGTTTACGCCGACATCGGCCATGAGCTTGAGCGTCTCGGCATAGGCACCGATCAAAATGTGCTGGCCGTTGTCGAGCGCGAGTAGCTTGCCCTTGTGCATCACATCAACCCGGCGTGCTCTGCCGCCTAGGGTGCGTGATGCTTCAAACAAGGTGACGTGATGGCCCAGTCGGGTGGCTTCAACGGCGGCAGCGCAACCGGCCCAGCCTGCGCCTACGATTCCTACCTTCATGGGTGCAGTTTCAATTTAGACCACTCGTCCAAACGCCTGCGTCTTCCACGCTAGATAAAACTTGCGCAATGGCGTGAGACTGACGCGCTGGTGCAGCACCTGGTAGTTGTCCAGCGAAATCTCGCGCAGCAGCGTGCGGTAAATGCTGGCCATCATCAGGCCTGGCTTTTGTGCGCGGCGGTCTTGTGGTGGCAGCATCGCCAGTGCTTCGTCGTAGGTGGCAAGCGCGCGCTCGGTCTGGAACTTCATCAGCGCGGTGAAGCGGTCTGAATACTCGCGCTTCAATATCTCGTGTACCTTGACATCAAATTGCTGCAGCTCGTTGACAGGTAAATAAATGCGGCCACGCAGCGCGTCTTCACCCACGTCGCGGATGATGTTGGTGAGCTGAAAAGCCAGGCCCAGCTTGTGGGCGTAAGCGGTGGTTGCGGGGTCGGTCTGGCCGAAAATTTGTGCGGCGACTTCACCCACAATGCCTGCGACCAAGTGGCAGTAGCGCTGCAAATTGGGAAAGTCGAGGTAACGGTTTTGCACCAAGTCCATCTGGCAGCCTTCAATCACGGCCTGAAGATGGCGTGCCTCGATCTGGTAGGTGGGCGCTAGCGGCATCAAGGCCTTCATCACCGGATGGCTCGGCGTGCCGGCGTAAGACTTGAGAACCTCGGCATGCCACCAGGCCAGCTTGGTGTGGGCCACGCCGGGATCAAGCACTTCATCGACCACGTCGTCAATCTCACGGCAAAAGGCGTAAAAGGCGGTGATGGCGGCGCGCCGTTCCTTGTGCAGAAACAAAAAGGCGTAATAAAAACTGCTGCCGGACGCGGCGGCTTTTTGCTGGACGTATTCCGAGGGGGTCATAACGTGAATTGTTGCATGGCTGTGTGACGCTATAGCTGCCTAGCTCGCTACATCCACAGCGCACGCCAAGCCATAACGCCGACATCCCACGCGCCAAGTTTTGGACGGGTTTTCAAGGTCGCAAAACCGACCTGCTCGATTTTCTCGGCAATGCGCAGACCGCCCTGAACCACCAGCCGCAATTCCCAGCCAGCTCGTCCAGGGATGGACTTGACCAGCGGGCTGCCTTCGCGCATCAGTGATTGCGCCCAGACAACATTGGCCTGAACCAGCTTTGTGATTGCCACATTCACTTCGAGCGACAGCAATTCTGATTCGGTGACACCTTGGGCCAGCCAGCTTTCTGCTGGCAAATAAATGCGGCCACGGGGAACGTCAATGCTCAGGTCTTGCCAAAAATTGATTAGCTGTAGCGCGGTACAAATGCAGTCGCTTTGCGCGAGGCAGGCGGCATCTTTGACATCATAGAGATGAAGCAGCAGCCTGCCAACCGGATTGGCGGAGCGGCGGCAATAGTCGAGAAGCTCGGTGCGGTCGGCATAGCGGGTTTTGACGACATCCTGCTCAAACGCACTGAGCAGGTCGTCCAGCAAGCCGACAGGCAATTCAAATTGGGCCATCATGGGCTGTAGGCGATTAAAAACCGCTGCCCAGCGAACAGACGTTGGCTTGCCGGCAGCACAGGCCATCAGATCAGCCCGGTACGCGGCCAGATCGGCCAGCCGGGTTTGTGGCGGGGCATCGCCCTCATCGGCCAGGTCATCACCAGTGCGCGCAAACCAGTAAATCGCTGCGACGGCGGGACGTAGCGCAGGCGGGCACAAAAAAGATGCCACCGGGAAGTTTTCGTAATGGCTGACACCTGAATTCATGCCGCCGATTGTCGCTTAGGCTAAAATAGAAAGTTGACCGATTTCAGGCGGGGACGGTGAGAGTCAGGTAAAGGGTACTTCTAGAAATTCAGATTTTCGGGATGAAGTGCAAGGCGCACGGAGCGCAGGAACCGGAACGTACTTCAGGTACGTGAGGATTTCGAGCACCGCGCAACGCCGCAATTC
>JBKJOH010000356.1:0-2846 GCA_046593295.1 Polaromonas sp.
TCCATGCGCGTTGATGTCGTCGGGCCGGCGGGGCCGACCGCTTCGCCCTTGACCGGGTCAACCGGGCCGACGTAGTAAATCACGCGGTTGGTGAAATCAACCGGCAACTTTTCGCCCTTGAGCAGCATGTCGGCAATGCGTTTGTGCGCGGCATCGCGACCGGTCAGCATCTTGCCATTGAGCAACAGGGTGTCGCCGGGCTTCCAGCTGGCGACCTCTGCTTTTGTGAGCGTATTGAGGTTGACCTTTTTGCTCTTGTTGTAGTCAGGCATTCAGTTGACGTTGGGCCATAAATCAAGTGATGGCGGGGTCAGGTAGACCGGGCCGCTGCCGTCCATGACGAAGTGCGCGTGGCGCGTGGCGGCGCAATTGGGGATCATCGCCACCGGCTTGCCTGCGGCATGGGTCGGGTACATCTTGATCTTGATGTCGAGCACCGTCGTTAGCCCGCCCAGGCCTTGCGCGCCTATGCCGAGTGCATTGACTTTTTCGAACAGCTCGAGCCGCAGTGCCTCGACCTTGCTCAGTGCTTCGCCGCCGGTCTTGGCGCTGGCTGCCTTGGCCTGTAGCTGGTACATGTCAAGGTCTTCCATCAGGCTTTCCTTGGCCATCAGCACGGCTTTTTCTGCCGTGCCGCCAATGCCGATGCCCAACATGCCGGGCGGACACCAGCCCGCGCCCATGGTGGGCACGGTTTTAAGCACCCAATCAACAATCGAATCGCCGGGGTTGAGCATGGCGAGTTTGCTTTTGTTTTCGCTGCCGCCCCGCAAGGCCCAAAAGAGGTCGGGGTGCTCGGTGAGGCTGGCGCGCACCACCTCGCCGGCCGCCGTCACCACTTACGGCGGACTCCAGGTTGTCGATGGTCATGCCGTACTTGCGGCTGAGCCAGCCAAAGCCGCCGCCCAGCGTCAGGCCGGCAACGCCGGTGGTGGAGTTGATGCCCAGCGGTATCGCCAGGCCGTGGGCCTGGGTAGCGGCGTCAAAGTTCGCCAGCGTGGCACCGCCCTCAACGCTTGCGCGTCGCGCGCCGACATCGACGTGCGCGGCCTTCATCTGCGAGAGGTCGATGACGATACCGTCGTCGCACACCGCACTGCCGGCAATGTTGTGCCCGCCGCCGCGTACTGCAAGCGGGAGGCCGTGGTCCCTCGCAAAATTCACCGCATGGAGGACATCTGCAGTGGTGGCGCAGCGGACGATGGCTGCGGGGTGCTTGTCGATCATCGCGTTCCAGACCTGGCGGGCATCTTCGTAAGAAGCGTCATCCGGAAGAATGACCGCCCCCTGAACGCCCCTTTTTAGCGCCTCAATCTGCGTGGTCTGCAATTTTTTCATGGCTTTCTCCTTCATGTGTTGCGGCTGAATGCACCAGATTCACAACGCAGGGAGAAAGACCAACAGGTTTTCCCGGATCAGTTGCGTGAGCAAATTCGCCGCCTTATGGGCGTAGCACCACCCTTGGCCCCCGTCAAGACCTGCTGCCATTCGTGTTGCCATTCGGAGATGAGCCTTACCTTGATTTACATGCATCTGCTCAACAGGCGCGTCCGCGGTCCGTCAGGGCCTTTAAAAAGCCTTTTACGTCGTTCGCTTTGTTGACGCGACTCTTTGATGGCGGCGATGGTTTCGGCGTTGGGCACCAAGGGCGCAAACGGTAGCTGTTTTTCAATTGCAATGCGGGTCAGCAGCATGCGCACAGCGTCAGATACGGTCAACCCCATAGCGGCCAAAACATGCGCGGCTTCTTCTTTGACCGCAAGGTCGATGCGGGTTTGTACAAGGGCATTGGCAGACAAGGTGACATCCAATTTGTAGTGCGATGGATTGGATTGAATTGAATTGAATTTCATATGAATGACATTGAGTGGGTTGCCCGTCATAAAGAGCCTGCGAGGTGGTTGACAGGTTTCAATGAACCCAGAGTGCTGTTAAATCAGTAGCTGCTCACGCCCGTTTTTATTGGATTGCGGTCATTTTCAGTAGTCAAAAATGGCTGTTTTTGGCTATGTGAGTCAGTTTTCAGGCCAAAACTGGTGTCATCATTGACATCAAGCATGTGAAACGCTCAGGTAACAGTAAATCAAGTAGATAGGCAAAAACCTGGTGTCGTTTAAACCGCAGCAAATTTGCGACCTAATCCACTTACCCAAAAGGAGATTTCAAGATGTCAACAGGAACAGTGAATCTGCATCGCGTTCTTAAAGCGAAACCTGAAAAGATTTACCGCGCATTTTTAGATTCAGCAGCCATCGCCAAGTGGCTGCCGCCCTATGGGTTTACCTGCACCGTTCACCATATGGATGCCAAAGTCGGCGGTACATTCAAGATGTCCTTCGAGAATTTTTCTACCGGATATGGGCATTCATTCGGCGGTGAATATTTAGAGCTGGTGCCCGGCCAGTTGATTCGATACTTCGATAAGTTCGACGATCCAAACTTGCCTGGCGAAATGCAGGTTACGGTGTCACTGAAGGCAGTTGTATGCGGCACTGAATTGAGCGTGGTGCAAAGCGGCATACCAGCGCTTATTCCAGTCGAGATGTGCTACCTGGGTTGGCAAGAGTCACTTGTGCAGCTCGCGCGTCTTGTCGAACCCGAGATCGCTGGCTAATTTTTTTAAGCTTCCAAAAATTTCAAAACTTCCAAAAGATTTGATATGACAACCGCAATGACTCCCATGCCCCAGCCCACCGCCTACCTCGCCTTTGACGGCAACTGCGCCGAGGCCATGCGCTTTTACGATCAGGTGCTGGGCGGCAAGCTGCAGGCGCTGATGAGCAACGGCCAGTCGCCTATGGCCGAGCACCTCCCGCCCGAAAACCACCACCGCATCATGCACGCTT
>JBKJOH010000044.1:0-4179 GCA_046593295.1 Polaromonas sp.
TCTCGTCGGCCAGCAGTAAGTTGGTAAATACCGGGCCCAGCGAGGTGCTGAACTCGCCGGTTTTCTGGTTGTAAATTCGCGTGCCCACTAGGTCGGCAGGCACCAGGTCGGGGGTGAACTGGATGCGCTTGAAATTGCCGCGTACGGTCTCTGCCAGTGTTTTGACGGTCAGCGTTTTGGCGAGACCCGGCACGCCTTCAACCAGTAAATGGCCTTGAGCAAGAATCGCCACCATCACGCGCTCTAAAAATCGGTCTTGCCCCACGACCACACGTTTGACTTCGTAGAGAATTTGCTCCATGAGCTGGGCGGTGTCTTGGTTCGGTTCTGTTGTTGTCATGTGGTTTACCTGAGATGGATGTGGCTGTTTAGAAGGGGGTGAGCCCGGCTGCAGACGCAGCATTTTCAATCGGCACAGCAAAGCCTATGCCGACAAAGGTGCGTTGCTGGTTGGGGTTGTAAATCGCGGTGACGATGCCGACCACCTCGCCGTCCATCGTCACCAGCGGGCCGCCCGAATTGCCGGGGTTGGCCGCAGCGTCGAACTGGATCAGATTGGTCATCATCTGCTGGCCTTCGGGCGAGCGGAAGTTGCGTTTCAGGCCAGACACGATGCCGCTGGATGCCGATGGCCCAATGCCAAACGGAAAGCCGACCGTCATCACTTTGTCACCAGGCTGCAAATCGGCGGTGGAACGCATGGTGGCGGCAATCATGTCGTCGGGGATCTTGTGAGCTTGCAGCACCGCCAAATCATTCTCTGGCTGCACGCCTGTGATGTGCGCCGTGGTTTCCATGCCATCAGAAAAAGTGATCTTGATGGTTTCTGCCCCTTGCACCACATGCAGGTTGGTCAAGATGATGCCTTTGTCAACAATCACCACACCCGTTCCCACGCCGCGCTCACCCTCTTTGCCGTCCTTGTCTTTGCCAATGCTGACCACCCGCACCACCGAGGGAATGATGGCTTCATAGGCCTTGGCTTCGGCTGATGGCAGCACGCTGGTCTCTAATGTTTTGAGCACTGCGGCGTTGATGTCTTCCTGCGTCAGCTGGCGAGCGCCTGGCCGCAGCGACATCGAAAAACTGAGCGCCAGCAACAAGGCCAGCAGGCCTACAACCGACCACAGCAGGGTGATGTTGGTGAATGAAAAGTGTTTTTTTAACCAGGCCAGTCTTGACGCACTTTGGCCGGACGGTGCGACACCAGCGACCCCAGCTGTATCAGTGGCAGCGACAGAGCTGTCTGTGTCAGGACGCTTTGAGCTACTGTAAAGGGCAGGTCGTCGCATGGGTTACCTTTGTCAAGCCTTAAGAAAACAACCGTATCACGATTTTTGCCTTTTTGCACGCCAGTCGACTATCCCTCTACTCTAGCCTGAAAGTCTGCATTTTTGTGTCACCATCATCCACACCATGTAACCATCTTGACCCACTACCCATGACTTTCTGGATTGATACCCACTGCCACCTTGATGCCGTCGAATTTCGCGATGACTTGGCAGCGGTGTCTGCGCAAGCACAGAGCGCCAATGTGGTGCATTGCGTGGTTCCGGCGGTGGCGGTGAATAATTTCCAGGTGGTACGGCAACTGGCGCACCAGTATTCGTACAGCTACGCGCTTGGCATTCATCCCATGTGCGTGCCCGAGGCGCAAGACTCTGACCTACAGGCACTGGACGCAGAGCTGACACTGCGCCAATCAGACCCACGCTTAGTTGCAGTGGGAGAGATTGGTCTTGATTTTTTTGTGCCCGCGTTAACGCAAAGCCCGATGCGTGAGCGCCAAGAGCACTTTTACCGCGAGCAACTAAAACTGGCGCGTAAGTACGGCCTGCCAGTGATACTGCATGTGCGCCGCTCTGCCGACAAGCTGCTCAAGCATTTGCGTGAGATAAACCCCGCCGACGGTTGGTCAGGTATTGCCCATGCATTCAACGGCAGCCAGCAGCAAGCCGAGGCATTTATCGAGCTGGGCTTCAAACTCGGGTTTGGCGGTGCGGTGACGTTTGAGCCCGCCTTGCAATTGCGCCGCTTGGCCAGCGACTTGCCATTGACCAGCATCGTGATGGAAACCGATTCACCTGACATTCCACCGCACTGGCTTTACACCACCGCAGCGCAGCGTGCCCAGGGGCAGATGCAAGGCCGCAACCAGCCCGCAGAGTTGCCGCGCATCGCAAAAGTGGTCTCTAGCTTGCGCGGCATTTCCATCGAAGCATTGGCGGCTGCGACCACGGCCAATGCCTTGGCTGCCTTGCCCAGACTGCGTGGACTAGTTTAGTGTTGGGGGAAAAGGCTATTTTGGCCTCTAGTCCAATAAATACGGGTGTAATTAGCTATTAAAAACGTAGCTAATAGTGGCTGACCAAAGGTCTGGACGTAATATTTTTGACAAACATGGATTGACCTGATGGCAAGAAAAGACAGTGGCGATGCGGTAGTTGAACTGCCTGAAGTCAACTTCTCCGACTATGGCGACGTGCGCTATCTGCATCTCGGGACCATCTGGGTACAAGGCTCGATGTTGCTGGACAAGCCCTATGACATCGAGCTTGAATATGTGCAGCGCATGATGGCCGGGCTGCTGTTTATGGATGCTGGTGCCGTACACAAAAAGCACGCGATGCAGCTTGGTCTGGGCTCTGCGGCGTTAACCAAGTTTTGCTACAAAAAACTGCGCATGAAAACGACGGCGATTGAAATCAACCCGCAGGTTGTCAAGGCCTGCCGTGTCTGGTTCAAGTTGCCGCGTGATGACTTGCGCCTGCATGTCATCGAGGCTGATGCTTCAGTTGAAATACAAAAACCGCAGCACCATGAGACAGTCGATTTGCTGCACGTTGACCTTTATGACCATGAGGCCGCAGCGCCGGTGCTGGACAGTGTCGATTTTTATGCGCATTGCCATGGCTTGCTGGCTGAAGATGGCGTGATGACGGTCAACCTTTTTGGCCGTGATTCAAGCTACGAGCAGTCGCTTGAAAAGATTACCAACGTTTTTGGCCCGCAGGCGGTATGGGCGTTCAGGCCCACGCGGGAGGGCAACACCGTGGTGCTGGCCCAGCGTGAGCCAACGCGGCTCGAACGCTCTGACTTGCGGTTGCGGGCTGCCGATATTGAATCGCGCTGGGGATTGCCGGCCAAAAAATGGTTGCGGCTCTTCAAACCAGTGACATGAAAACTATGCGGTCAAGGTGAATGAATGCGGTAAAGTGAAGCCATGAGTGCAGTGATGCCCCCCAATCAACCAACATCGTCCCGCAAACCGCTAGCAAAACCTGCGCACATCGGCTCGCTTGACTGGCGCAAGCTGGTTGAATGGTTAAGTGAGGACGGCGTTATCAGTGCGCTTGAGGCCCAGCGCACCATCGCCCGCTGCGCCCAGGTGCAAAGCGCGCAGCAGCCGCTGGTGCGGCTGGCCAGCGTCAGCATGACGCGGGTGGCGGACGGCAAGCCGCTGGATATTGAAACCATGACCGAGTGGCTGGCAGGCCGCGCCAGCCTGAAATATTTGCGCATAGACCCGCTCAAGGTCGAGGTTGGCAAGGTCGCCGACATGATGTCTGCCGTGTATGCCGAGCGGCACAAGGTGCTGCCGGTGCAGGTTACGCCGACTGAAGTGGTGGTGGCGACATCAGAGCCATTCGTCACCGACTGGGTCTCGGAAGTTGAGCGCCAGTCGCGCCGCAGTGTACGGCTGGTGGTCTCAAACCCGCTTGAGATCACCAAATACACGGCAGAGTTTTTCTCACTCGCTAAATCAATCAAGGCGGCGCTTAAATCTGGCGGCAATTCAGGCGGTGCCAGTTTTGAACAACTGGTCGAACTGAACAAAACCAACAAGCAACTCGATGCCAACGACCAGGGCGTGGTGCAGGTGGTGGACTGGCTCTGGCAATACGCTTTCGATCAGCGCGCCAGTGACATCCATTTAGAGCCCCGGCGTGAGCAGGGCGTGATACGTTTTCGCATCGACGGCAAGCTGCACCTTGTCTACCAGATGCCGATGGCCGTACACAACGCCATGACGGCGCGTATCAAGCTGCTGGGCCGCATGGACGTGGTTGAAAAGCGCAGGCCGCAGGACGGCCGCATCAAGACGCGCAACCCGCGTGGTGATGAAATTGAAATGCGCCTGTCAACTTTGCCGACTGCGTTTGGTGAAAAAATGGTGAT
>JBKJOH010000112.1:0-6932 GCA_046593295.1 Polaromonas sp.
ATATTTTTTTACAAATCGTGCCATTACACGTTTCTACGAAAAACGCGGCTAAGTGCTTGATTTCATTGGAGTAGAGGCGACTTTGAGGCCGGCAACTGTCGAACCCGGGTGGTCACGTTGATGACGGCATTGGAAGTCACCGTGGTGGTGTCGGTCACGGTTGCCGACAAGGCCGGCGCAAAAACACTGGTCGCCTTGACCAGCAGGGTATTGACAGCGGTCGAAGCCGCCGAGGTCGGCACGGTCGCTACCGCCACAAACTTAAACGACTCGCCTTGCGCCAGCACCGTGCTCAATAGGATGGCCGTGGTGTTGTCCGCCACGCCATCGCCATTGGCATCGGCGTAAAACACCACAGAGCCGAAGGAAAACCCGCCAGAATTGGTGGAGCTCAAGTTAAAGGTGTCAGGGCCGTTTCCAGTGTTGGTCAAAGTCAGCGGATACACCACCTGACCACCAGCAACAACCGTTTTGGCTGTGTCTTGGGTCAGCGTCAAGCTGGCTACCTGCGCCACCACGGCGGTGACCACATTCGAGGTCACCGAACGCGCGGCGCTTGATGCATCGGTGTAGGTGGCCGAGGCCTGGTTACCAATCAGCGTGCCTGCGGCAGGTGTTGCCGCAAACGCCGCATGGGGTGCGGCCAGCAACATCGAAAAAACCGCCAATGCACCGATAGTGCTTTTAACGAAGCGCGCTAACGCGCGCACCCCTGACATGCTGAACTTAGCCATACAGACTCCTGCTGATTGAATGAAATACGAAGGGAACACTTGAATTGAAAAAAGAGCGGTCAGCGCAAGGTACTCGCCGGCGCAGCGGCGGGCACGCTGGTGCCAACCGAGATCACACGGGTACGCGCGCTGACGCTATAGCTGGCGCCAGCGGCTAAATCGCGCTCGGGCCAACGCAAAAAACGGTACTCAGCCAGCGGCACTGGTACATCTACCAGCTTGCCATCGGCTTGCTTGACTTTGCGCAGCAGCGGTACACGCTCAAAAGTCTTGCCGTCAACACTGGCCAGCGCGCCGTTAGGCAGGGCCGTTAAGGTCACGTACTCGGTTTCGGCAGGAATCGGCAAAGTCGCCACCAGCTGGCGCACCGCCTGATTGCCAGGATTTTTGTAGTTCACGGTGTACTGCAACATGTCGCCCGGCTTGACGGCCTGAGCCGGTGCAAGCTGCTCTGAACCGTTGGCCTGTTTAACAACCGTAGCCACAGTGAGTTCGCTAACGACTTTTTGATCAACAAAAGCGCGTTGCGCAATTGCCCCAAAAGGAAGAAGCGACAACACCAATGCGGCTTGAAGGCTTAAATATTTGATGCGTTTGTGATTCATTTTTTGACATTGTTTCTAATTTAGTTAATAAATTAAGAGTATTAAAACGCTACTTTTTTCAAAACCTAATGTTTTCAAATCCATTTTTCGTTAAAGGAATGATTGCCAATTGTAATGAACTCAGTTTGCCGACTATGTGGCATCCATCACGTTTATGGAAAATGAATTGAAAACTTTTTAAACCCTGCGCTTGCAGGTTTGCTGCATAAAAATTGGCTTGCTAGCCTTGAGCAGGCGACCTAGGTGACAGCTGAAAAGCCCCTCAAAAACGCAGGTATAGCGCTCTCAACGCTCCAGCTGGCACCACCGCTTGCCGCCAAACGGGCTTGAAAGCGCGGCCAGTACATAGCCGTTAAAGTCAGGGGATGACTGAAATCGCTGAACCAACCCAAAAACCTCTGACCATGCAACAGGTACTCATCTGCGGGGCTGCGATTGTGACGCTGTCCATGGGCATCCGTCACGGCTTTGGCCTGTGGCTGCAGCCCATTACGCAGGCCCAGGGCTGGACGCGCGAAACCTTTTCCTTTGCGATGGCTATCCAGAACCTCTCTTGGGGCATTGCAGGTATTTTTGCCGGCATGGTTGCCGACCGTTTTGGGGCTTTCAAGGTCATCATCGTCGGCGCCTTGCTGTATGCCCTGGGCCTGGTCGGCATGGCGCTATCGCCGACGGGTTGGCTGTTCACCCTGACCACGGGAGTATTGATTGGCGTGGCTCAGGCGGGCACCACCTACGCCGTGATTTACGGTGTTATTGGCCGCAATATTTCAGCCAACAAACACTCATGGGCGATGGGCGTTACCGCCGCTGCGGGCTCGTTTGGCCAGTTTTTGATGGTGCCGACCGAGCAATTTTTAATCAGCAGCCTGGGCTGGCAGCAGGCCTTGCTGGTGCTGGCCGGGGCGGTGCTGCTCATCATGCCGCTGGCCATCGGCCTGCGTGAAAGCAGCTTTACCGGCGGGCAGGCCGTCAAGCGTACACAAACCATCAGCCAGGCGCTGCGCGAAGCCTTCAAATACCCCAGCTTTCAGCTCCTGATGGCGGGCTATTTTGTCTGCGGTTTCCAGGTGGTGTTTATTGGCGTACACATGCCAAGCTACCTGAAGGACAAGGGCCTGTCGCCGCAGGTGGCGGGCTACGCGCTGGCGCTGATCGGTTTGTTTAATATTTTTGGCACTTACATCGCTGGTTCGCTCGGGCAGCGGATAGCTAAGAAAAATATTCTGGCGGTTATTTACTTTGCCAGAGCCATCATCATTGCGGTATTTATCGCCGCCCCGTTAAGCCCCATGAGTGTCTATATTTTTTCTAGCCTGATGGGCTTGCTGTGGCTATCAACGGTGCCGGTTACCAACGCCGCCGTGGCGCAGATCTTCGGCATTCAGCATTTGTCAATGCTCAGTGGCTTTGTGTTTTTCAGCCACCAGATCGGCTCGTTTTTGGGTGTCTGGATGGGCGGCGTTTTGTATGTCCGCACCGGCAGCTACAACATCGTCTGGTACATCACCATTGCACTTGGCATTTTTGCCGGGCTGATTAATTTGCCGGTACGCGAAACGCCTATCCATCGCGCTACAGTTGGCAGATTGAAGGCCGCCTGATATGAGAAGCCAACTCGCCTTGAAAATCAGCGTTTGGGCGGCTGCGCTGGCTGCTTTGCTGGGCGTGTTTGCCCTGTACACACGGCCGGATTTTCTGCTCACACTCGCCAATCAGGTTTGGACTTGTTTTTAAATGCACGGTGCCGAACAACCTTCGCACTGGGTTCAACGCTGGTCACATCTCGTCAAACCACAAGGCCTGGTGCTGGACGTGGCCTGCGGTCATGGCCGTCACGCGTACTGGTTTTATTCTAAAAATCACTCTGTCGCCCTGGTGGATAGATCGCAGGCAGCTATTGATTCAATAGCACTGCCAACCGAGCACTGCGAAAAGGTGGTGGCCGACATCGAGAATGGCCCGTGGCCGTTTGCGGGCCGACAATTCGATGCAGTAGTCGTCACCAACTACCTGTGGCGACCTTTGATGCCCACCTTGCTGCTCAGCCTGCTGCCTGCCGGCGTGCTGATTTACGAAACCTTTACCCAGGGCAACGAAACCGTCGGCAAGCCTTCGCGTCCCGATTTTTTACTGCACACCGGGGAACTGCTGACGCTTTGCAGCAGTCTCACAGTAGTAGCGTTTGAAGAAGGCTTTGAAGCAGGCTTTGGAGATGAGGCTTCCCGGCAAGACATGAGATCAGCACGCTTTGTGCAGCGCATTGTGGCGCTTCGCGAACCGGAAGGTCAGGCAGGCAACATTCCGCGTCACCTGCTGGCATAGACTGCTTCAGGCACGGCCCGCAACGTGGCGGGCGGCAATCAGGGCTCTGGGTAGAATGCGGGATTGCCTTTTGAAGTCGCTGAAATCGCCTGTGCAAGTCAATCAGGCAGGTTTCTAGACCGCCATTAATCCATAACCCAGGCCCCAGAGTTAAACCCAAGACATGAAAACCATTACTGGCAGCATCGTTGCACTGGCGACACCTTTGCATGAAGACGGCAAGGTCGATTACCCGACCCTGCGCAAGCTGGTCGACTGGCATATTGCCGAGGGCACCGACTGCATAGGCGTGGTCGGCACCACTGGTGAGTCGCCTACCGTCAACGTTGAAGAGCATTGCGAGATCATTCGCGTCTCGGTCGAGCAAGTCAGCAAGCACGGTGCCAAACGTGTGCCCATCATGGCCGGTTGCGGTGCCAATTCAACCGCAGAGGCCATCGAACTCGCAAAGTTTGCAAGGCAGGTTGGTGCCGACTGCCAGTTGCAAGTGGTGCCCTATTACAACAAGCCGACGCAAGAAGGCCAATACTTGCACTTCAAGGCCATTGCCGAGGCCGTTGGCGACCTGCCCTGCGTGCTGTACAACGTGCCGGGGCGTACCGTGGCCGATATGCTTCACGCCACGGTTCTGCGCCTGGCCCAGGTGCCGGGCATTATCGGCATCAAGGAAGCCACCGGCAACATCGAGCGGGCGCAGTGGCTTATTAAAGAAGTACCCGAAGGCTTCGCGGTTTACTCGGGTGACGACCCGACCGCTGTGGCATTGATGCTGTGCGGTGGCCAGGGCAATATCAGCGTTACCGCGAATGTGGCCCCCAAACTGATGCACGAGATGTGCAAGGCAGCCATGGCTGGCGATGCTAGAAGTGCCATGGAACTGCAAATGAAATTGCTGCCGCTTCACAAACATCTTTTTGTTGAAGCCAACCCGATTCCCGTGAAATGGGCGATGGCGCGCATGGGACTGTGCGGCCCGACCTTGCGCCTGCCCATGACACCGCTTGAAGCGTCCAATGAAGCAACCGTTGAAGGCGCACTGCGCCAATGCGGCCTGATCTGATTTTTAAGGAACCCAAAGTGAAGACATTGCAAAAAGTTTGCGGCCCGCAGAGGGCAAAAACAGCCGGCACAGTATCTATCCTGGCCGCTACCATGCTGCTCACCAGTTGCTCCAGCGTGAGCAACCTGCTTGCGGGCGACAAGATTGACTACAAATCCAGCGGCAAGGCCGGGCCGTCACTGGACGTGCCACCAGACCTGACGCAACTGTCCCGCGAAACCCGTTACGTGGTGCCGGGCAGTGCCATCACGGCCAGCGCTTACCAGTTGGGCTCGGGTTCCAGCCAGATCGTTCCGGTAGCCTCCACCAGCGTTGGTGATGTGCGCATTGAACGCGCTGGCAACCAGCGCTGGCTGGTGGTCAATCGCCCGGCCGACCAGCTCTGGAGCCCGGTGCGTGACTTCTGGCTGGAGAGTGGTTTTCTGCTGGCACTCGACCAGGAAAAACTCGGCATCATGGAAACTGATTTTGCCGAGAACCGCGCCAAGATTCCGCAAGACTTTATCCGCTCAACCATAGGCAAGCTTTTTGACGGTCTTTATTCAACTGGTGAGCGCGACAAGTTTCGCACCCGCCTGGAGCGTAACGCCATCGGTGGTACCGAGATTTACGTCAGCCACAGGGGCATGGTTGAAACCGTTAAAACGGCAGGTGCAGCAAGCGGTGGCGACACCATCTGGCAACCACGTCCGGCGGATCCGGAACTCGAAGCCGAGTTTTTACGTCGTCTGATGGTCAAGCTCGGGGTCAGCCAAGAACAATCCAAGGTATTGGTTGCAGCGGCTGCAACAGCTCCTACATCCCGCGTTGCCAACGTCAATGGGATGCCAGTGGTTCAGATGGACGAAGACTTTGACCGCGCCTGGCGCCGTGTGGGTCTGACGCTGGATCGCACCGGCTTTACGGTAGAAGACCGTGACCGGGCGCAGGGCACTTACTTTGTGCGCTATGTGGAGCTGACATCGGACAGCAAGGAGCCGGGCTTTTTAAGCAAGCTGTTCAGCTTTTCGGGATCATCAGCAGTGCCACCGCTGAAATATCGTATTGCCGTGAAGAGCCAGGGCAGTGTCACGACAGTATCCGTGCTCAATGCCCAAGGTGCAGCCGAGGCATCGGCCAACGCCCAGCGCATTGTCAAGGTCATCGCCGATGATCTGCGTTAAGGCGGGTTATTGGGGTCAGACACCAATTTCGCTGCAGTGCAAGCACTGCACCCTACGGGCGAGCCAAAGGTTAGTCGCATTTGGGCTCTGACCCCAAAAACCCCCTGCACCAAGCAAAAAAAGCCGCCAGACACAAAGTCTGGCGGCTTTTTTAAATCGAGAAAAAGAATTACTTCTTCATTGCGTCGGTAGCAGCTTTGGCAGCATCAGTAGCCGATTTTGAAGCATCAGCAGCAGAACCCATCGCCGAAGAAGCGGCAGCCATAGCGCCGGAAGCAGCGGCCATTGCGCCGGTAGCAGCAGCGTTAGCGCCAGCAACCGCGCCGGAAGCAGCAGCCATGGCACCAGAAGCGGCATCAGCTGCATCAGCTGCGGGAACAACCACAACGGCTGGAGTAGGAACAACAACAACAGCTGGAGCTACTTCTTTTTTACCGCAAGCAGCCAGTGCAGCAGCGGCGATAACAGCTACCAGAACGAGAGATTTATTCATATTTACTATCCTTAAAGATTTAAAAGAAAACAATTTCCGGAAATTGTCAAAGAACCAGACTGAAAACTCAAGAATGTCATTTGACCAGGCAAAAGGACTCGAGCTCTTTTGCCCAACTTAAGATTATAGCCCGCTTTATCCGACCTAAAAAAGGTTCCCTGAAACCAAAAAAACCTCCCCCTTCCTACATGCACCTAAATACCGAGAGTGGTCGCCGGAAACGCTGGCGAAGAGCGGCGCAGGCATTCGTCGAGCCGCTCCCTGAGCGCGACACGCCTGTCAGCCTCAAACCCGGCCATACCCGTGCAGCGTTCCAGATCAAGCCGCTGGCAAACCCATACTGGACTCCACAGGGCACTGGGAAAATCGTCTGCCGAAAGCGAGGCATTCCCCCTGCATTCGACAATATGCGCCCAGGTGCGGCGCCACGTCACGAAACGCGCGTGTCGCCGCAGCACCTCGTCATAGTTTTTAGCCAGTATGGTCAATTTCCGACCCGATTTTGACCAGTCGTTAAGCGACTGGGCCACTGCCCGCTCACCCAGCGGCCAG
>JBKJOH010000126.1:0-12348 GCA_046593295.1 Polaromonas sp.
ATATTTTTTTACAAATCGTGCCATTACACGTTTCTACGAAAAACGCGGCTAAGTGCTTGATTTCATTGGAGTAGAGGCGACTTTGAGGCCGGCAACTGTCGAACCCGGGAGTACTGATTCAAACTCCGTGCGATTGGTGTTGCCTGTGATACCACCAACTCTCAAGCTGTATAGCGACGCGCAATACACCCGGCCCGCCACCGTCATTTCGGCTGGTCAGCCGTTTTATGTGGCGGTTGTTGCCGCACAGTGCAACATCGACCCATTGTTGGTAGAGAGCAAAACCGTTTTGATTTCGTCGCAACTGACCGGCGACACCGAAGTATTTAAAGTCATAGAAACCGGGTCCAACACGGGGGAATTTCGCATTGAGGCGCAGGTGCCCACCAGCGATGCGCTGCTCGCACCGGTGGCGCAAGGCAATGGTGTGTTGAGCGTCAAACCCAACGACCAGGTGACTGTCTCCATGTCCGGCTGCGGCACCGTATTGCTCAAGGCAAGCGTGCTGGTCGATCCCTTCGGCGTGGTGTTTGACAGTAAAACCAATGCGCTGATTGCGGGTGCGGTGGTGACGCTGATAGACGTGACGGGTACCGGCAATGGTGGTAATCCAGGCGGGCTGGCCCGCGTTTTTCTGGCCGATGGCCTCACGCCAGCGCCTAGCACGCTGACAACCGGGGCCAACGGCCACTATCAGTTCCCTCTGGTAGCGCCCAGTATCTACCGCTTGCGTGTAACGCCGCCCGCCAGCTATAGCTTTCCATCGGCCTTGCCATTGAATCTGTTGCCTGCTGATCGTGTAGTGGATCAAGGCTCGTATGGGCAGGATTTCGAGATCACCGCGCTGAGTTCTCCCGTGCGTCTTGATATTCCTGTGGATGCCAGTCCGGGTGCCGGTTTGTTTATTGAAAAATCGGCCGCACGCAAGACGGTGGAGCTCGGTGATTTTCTGGACTACAGCATCAAAATCAAAAACGTTTCCGGTCAACTGCTGGGACGCATCCGCGTGACCGACAGGCTGCCTGCAGGCTTTGCCTATTTGCCTGGCAGCGCTCGCCTGAATGCCGGCACGGCCCGCCTAAACAACTCCGTGCTGCCTGAACCCGAAGGCGGTGTTGGGCCGGTTTTGGTATTCAACGCGGGTTCGATCCAAGACCAGGCTGAGATGGTGCTAACTTACTGGGTGCGTGTCGGTCCCGGAGCCCTACAGGGCGACGGCATCAATCGCGCACAAGCGACCAGCGCCGGGCCGTTGGTTAAGGTCAGTAACGAAAGCAGTGCTGCAGTCAAGATATTGCCCGGCGTGTTTTCAGACCGCGGATATTTGATTGGCAGCGTTTACGCCGATTGCAACAATAATCGCCAGCGCGACGAGGGCGAACCTGGTGTCCCCGGCGTGCGTCTGTTTCTGGAAGACGGAACCAATGTCACGACCGATGCCAAGGGCAAGTACAGCCTGTACGGGCTGCGGCCACAAACCCATGTGCTCAAGCTTGACAGCAGCACCCTGCCTGCTGGCGCTGTGACACTGGCCGTGTTGGGCAACCGCAATGCGGGCGATGCAGGCAGCCGTTTCGTAGACTTGAAAAACGGCGAACTGCATAAAGCCGATTTTGCGATTGCCGGCTGCTCGCCAGACTTAAAGCAAGCCATCGAGGCCCGGACCGCATTGACCGCAGCCGCAGATGCATCGGCAGATAGCGCGCAAATTTCTCGGCTTGCTGCCGACACGCGGGTAGTGCAGCAGGCCAACGTCAACGCGCAAGCCTTGCCAGCCAGTGGCGTGCTTGGCGCCGCTGTTGTCGCCAGAGCCGCTGCTGCGCCTGCGAGTGTGACCAGCGCTTTGCCCCGTTCAGCCGCCAGCAACAGCGCTCGAGCGCCACGTCTTGCCGCTGTTGATTTAAGCGACGAAAAAATTGCAGCTATGGACAATAGTCTGGCCATCGTGTCCCCGCTTGCCGGCCAAGTGCTGGACTACGCCCAGACAACAATTGTCATCAAGGGCGACATGGATGCCAATCTGACTGTCAGCGTCAACGGTGTGGCCTTGCCGCCTAGTCGCATCGGCAAGCAGAGCCAGCTTGGCAGCCAGCGCTTGCAGGTGGTGGAGTATGTGGGTGTTGATCTCAAAGCCGGCAAAAATGAGATAGCAGTGGTTCAAACCCCTGCAGCAGGGCAAGCGGGCGGCAGTCAGGCCATCAGCGTCATCGCGCCGGGCGCTCTGGCGCGGCTGAAGCTCAGTGTGCCCAGCTTGGCGCTGCCAGCGGACGGGCGTTCGCCGGTTCAGATCACGCTGGAAACCCTGGACGCGGCAGGCGTGGCCGTGACGGCACGCACCGCGATTACGCTGGACAGCAGTCAGGGCCGTTGGAAAGCGCTTGACCTCAACCCCGATGAGCCGGGGCTGCAAATTTTCGTAGAAGGTGGCCGCACCGTGCTGGAGCTGGAGTCGCCTCTGCAAGCCGGTGATGCGCTGGTGCGCGCATCTGCCGGTAGCCTCACCACGCAGGCAAAGCTGAGTTTCGTTCCTGAGCTACGGCCTCTGATTGCCGCAGGTGTGGTGGAGGGCGTGCTCAATCTGCGTCGCCTCGACAGTCGGGCTTTGCAACCGGTACGCGCCCAAGACGGTTTTGAGCAAGGGCTGAGCCGGGTGGCGCGTAATTTTGACAACGGTCGGGCGACTGCCGCCGCGCGTGCCGCGCTGTTTCTTAAAGGCAAGGTGCAGGGCGAGTATCTGCTGACGCTAGCCTATGACTCAGATAAAGATACCAAAGAGCGATTGTTTCGTGACATTCAGCCGGGTGAGTTCTACCCGGTTTATGGTGATTCGTCGGTCAAAGGTTTTGATGCCCAGTCTACGGGCCGCCTGTATGTGCGTGTCGACAAAGGCAAGTCTCATGTGCTGTATGGCGACTTCAACACTCAGGTCAAGGCACCGGCGGCCTTAGCTGGTTCGGCTGGCGATGAGCGGCGACTCGGACAATACAGCCGCAGCCTGACCGGCGTTCAGGCGCATTTTGAAAGTGCCGATGCCCGTAGCCGCGTCAACACTTTTGTCAGCAATAACAACTCGCGCCAAATCGTCGACGAATTGCCAGCGCGCGGAGTGTCCGGTCCCTATGTTATTGCCAAATTCCCATTGCTGGAAAACAGCGAAAAAATAGAAATTTTGACGCGCGACCGCAACCAGCCCTCCATCGTGCTTAAAACCCAGCCGCTGGTGCGATTTGTTGATTACGTGATTGAAACCCTGACGGGCCAGATTTTGCTCAAGGCCGCGTTACCAAGTCTGGACATTAACTTCAACCCAAATTCATTACGCATTACCTATGAGGTGGAGACGGGCGGTGAAAATTTTTGGGTCACCGGTGTCGATGCCAGCTACCAGCTGACCGATAGCCTGACGGTGGGCGTTGGGCTGGTGCGCGACAAGGATCCGCTTAAACCACTGTCCATGCAAAGCGCTGGCATCACAGCCAAGCTGGCGGAACGCACCATCGTCATTGCCGAGCTGGCGCAGACGCAGACACCGCTGTCCGAGCAAACGCGTGGGCGCGCCATGCGGGCTGAAATCCGGCATGAGGATGGACCGCTGAAAGCGCAGGCTCATGTGATCAGGGCTGATACCGGTTTTGACAATCCATCGGCCAGCATAGAAAAAGGGCGGCAGGAAATTGCGGCCAAGGCATCTTACAAAGCCACCGATGTGCTGCTGTTTAAAGGCGAATATCTGCGCAGCGAATATACGCAAACACAAGTAATGCGCGAAGGCATGCAAGTTGGGGTTGATTATTCCTTTACCGACAAGCTGCGTGGTGAACTCGGTTTACGGCGCAGCCATGCGACGGCAGTGGCGGCCATAGCGGCAAGCACAGATGTAGCGCCAACCGACAGTACCAGCGTGCTGGTCAAAATTACGGGCCAAATACCCGGCTATCCGCAAGCCAGCGCGTTTGGCGAGTACGAGCAAGATGTTGCGCAATCGAGCCGCCGCGTGGCAGCCGTCGGTGGTGAGTATCGGCTGGCCAATGCTACCCGCCTGTATGGACGCCATGAATTTATCTCAAGCCTGGGCAACCGTTATGGCTTGAACGATACCCAGCGGCGCAATGCCACGGTGTTTGGCGTCCAGTCAGACACGGCCAAAGACCTGAATGTGTTTAGCGAGTACCGCGTGCGCGACGCCATCGAAGGGCGCGATGCCGAAGTGGCAGTTGGTTTGCGCAATCGCTGGCAGTTGCAGCCCGGACTGCGGGTTAACGCTGGCTATGAGCGGGTGCGCAGTTTAAGCGGTGTTGTCGCTGGTGAGAGCACGGTGCGCAGCGGCGGCATTGAATACACCGGTGCGCCAAACTGGAAAGGCGCACTGCGGCTGGAGCTTCGTGACAGCTCAAGCAGCGACTCGGTCTTGGCCACTGCAGGTGCTGCCTTCAAAATTGACGAGGAGTGGTCGGTACTGGCAAAAAACGTGTTTTCAGTGCTTAAAAACCGTGGCGGCACCAGCAAGACCGAAGACTGGGCACAGCTGGGCCTGGCTTACCGCAGCGCGGGTGCCAACTCCTATAACGGTTTGCTGCGCGCCGAGTATCGCTATGAAAATACCGACGCACTGACTGCTCTAGAAAGCATCAGGCGCGACGTGGTCATCACGTCAGCGCATCTTAATTACCAGCTTAACCCAGACGTGTTGCTCTCGGGTCGGGCAGCCGCCAAATGGGTCAATGATCGCAGCCTGGGCTTGGTTAGCAAGTACGACACGCAGCTGTTTAGCGCGCGTGCCACGCACGACTTGTCAAAGCGCTGGGACATTGGCCTGAACGCCGCAGCGCTGCTGGGTGGTAGCGCACGCTCGCGCCAGCTGGGCTTGGGTGTAGAGCTCGGGTATTTGATGGCCGACAATTTGTGGTTCAGCGTGGGTTACAACGTGTTTGGCTTTATTGACAAAGACCTCACTGCACAGGACTACACCAACCGCGGCATCTATCTACGCCTGCGCTGGAAATTTGATGAGAAGCTGTTTCAAGGTGCAGGTAAATGATGTTTCGCTTCTTCCACCTGATTCGAAGCCTTTCAATGGCTGTTTTCTTTGCCCTAGCGACCTTGTCGCAAGCGGCCATCACGTTTGACCCAAGTCCATCCAGCGGTGGTTCTGGCTTGACACAGATAGAGCTAATTCAGGACTCAGGAAATACAGCACTGTCTGGTCAGTACCTCGGAGTCAAGTTCACCAGCAGCACTCCACTTACCAATGTTTACGCGCGCGCTATTGTGGGCGGGACAAGCTTCACCCTCGATGCCACTGAGGCGCAAAACCACTTTGTTGGTGACCTGAGCGCTACAGCCAAGACTTCATACTGGTTCATTAATTTTCCACCCACAGGAAACGGTACTTTCCAGGTTGAAATCTATGTGGGTAACCCCGCGCAGTCTGGGGCTGTGCTGCAGGGCGTGTCAACCGCTTACACAGTAAGTAGCGCCAATCCAGATAGCTCAGCATCAGCCAATAAAATCGTCAGCGTTGCAGTTTTGCCCAGTACTCTTCAGCTTGGCCAATATTTTAATGTGGTGGTTTGCTACAGCGTGAATTCAACAGCACGCGTAGCATTACAACCAGCCATTCAGTCCAGTTTCGACCCCAACAATCTTCGTTTGGGTAACGTGGTGGTGGATGCTTATGGCAGCTCAGACTGCACTGGCGTTTCATCAGGCACATTTAATAACCAGCTTTTGTATGCGTCGGTTTCCTCGAATAGTATGAGAGCAAACTACACGTTTCAGACAGTCGGCACAGTCAGTGTCAACCTCTCCCCTATCGTGAGTGCCAGGAGCGGCATCTATAAATACAACTCTGACTTTGCGACGCCACCGGGTGGTGTGAGCTACACCGTAGTCGCGCCGGTCAACAAAATCAAACTTACAAAAAGTGTCAACATCACTGAAAGTTCAACGGGTACAACAGTTATTTACACAGTGACCGCGATCAATAGCGGCAGTGCTGATGTGTTACTTGACGACTTTGTAGACACGCTGCCGTCGTCGCCCGCGAACGCGACCTACGTGGCTGGCAGTTCCAAGCTCAACGGCGTGACCGTGTTGTCGAATCCGGTGATCAGCGGCCAGACGCTGACTTGGGGCAACCCGGACCTGAGCGGCACGACCGCCAGCTCGTTCAAGGTGCCTGCCGGCGGCTCGGTGGCGCTGAGCTTCCAGGCGACGCTGCCGTCGACCAACGGCCTGTACACCAACTCGGCCATCGCCCACATCAACGGCAACATCATCGGCAGCACAGAGACACTAGGCAGTGCCCCTGCCACGGCGTCAACGGCCATCGGCCCGCCCAACCTCACGGTGACCAAACTGGCGCTCACGCCCAGCGTCATCAACTCGGTCAACGGCACCTCTGCCACCTACACCATTGCAGTGAGCAACAGCGGTACGACGGCCGCAGGTGTCCTTATCGGCGATCAGTTACCAGGGGGCTTTACCTATTTATCCAATACGCCACCGGTGCTGGGTGGGGGTGCCACGCGCACGGCCATTCTTAACCCCACGGTTGGCAGCAGTTCGCCGATTTGGGGCACTTTTACCATTCCGGGGAGCGGCGTGGTCACCATCACCTTCGCGGTCAACGTGGCCACCGCGGTGGCCAACGGCAAGTACGACAACAGCGCCACGGTCACATCGACCACCTCGGGTGCCACTCTCAATAACTTTAACGGAGCGCTGCCCGCCAACACGGCAGACGACGTCACAGTTAGCACCAACGTCGTCCTGGCGGTCACTAAAACTGCGGTCACGCCCAACGTCATCAACAGCAGCAGCGGCACCTCGGCGACCTACACCGTTACGGTCAGCAACAGCAGCGGCAGCAATGCCACAGGCGTCAGGCTGACCGACACGCTGCCTAGCGGTTTTACTTACGCCAGCACCAGCCTGGTCACGCTCAATGGCGCAACGGTATTGCCGGCCAATTACGCGGTGACCGGGGTTGGAACCGCCACACCACAATGGGACACCAACCCCAGCGCTGGCTTTACCCTCAACGCCGGGCAAACGCTGGTGGTCACTTTTGTAGCCAACATTGCCAGCACTGTGCTTGACGGCAGCTACAACAACAGCGCCGGGGTGACCGGCAGCAACGCCAACAGCATCACCAACTTTGACGGCAGTCTGGCTGCCAACACCAGCGACAACGTCACAGTTACCAGCGCCAAACTGGTGGTTAAAAAAACAACCGGCTCGTCCGTGGTAAACGTGTCTCCAGACGGCACTGCAACCTACACCATCACGGTCAGCAATAACGGCACGGGCACGGCGACCAGTGTCAAAGTGATTGACACCTTGCCGATCAACTTTTTCTACGGCAACACCGCCAGCGTAACCTTGAATGGCGCTGCCCTTGTCAGTACCGCTTACCAGGTCATCACAAGCTCGCCGCAAACCACCAGCACACCGCAGTGGGACACGGCGGTGAGCGGCGGCTTTAGCATCAACCCCGGGCAAACATTGGTCATCGTCTTTAACGCGACCCTGTCGGGCAACGGTGTCAATGCAGTGGCTGACGGCACCTACACCAACAACGCCAGTGCAACCGGTGTGGCCGCTACCATTACCAATTACATTGGTGGCAACACAGACACCCTGAGCAACGTGGGGGTGACCAGTGCAACACTGGTGGCCGACAAACTGACCACTACGCCAGTGGTTATCAACACTCCCAGCGGCACCTCCGCCATCTACAAAATCACTATTCGCAACAGTGGCACAGGTCCAGCCAATAACGTGAAGGTCATAGACACACTGCCAGCTAACTTTAGCTACGGTAGCACCAGTAGCGTCACCCTCAATGGTGTCGCCGTCGCCGCGTACCAGGTCATCACCGCGTCACCACAAACCACGGGCACACCGCAGTGGGACACCAGCCCTACCGGCGGCTTCACCATTCCGGCAGGTCAGAATTTGGTCATCACCTTTGTTGCCAACATTGCTGCCGCAGTGGCCGACGGCACGTACGACAACTCAGCCGCCAGCACGAGTACAGGCGTTCCTGCTGGCAAGATATTTAACTACGACGGTACCAACGTATCCCTGAACACAGAAAACGTGACCGTGGTGAGCGCCGTGCTCAATGTGGGCAAGAGCACCAGCACGCCAGCCATTGTCAACACTACCAGCGGCACCACAGCCAGTTATACCGTTACCGTCACCAACAACGGCACTGGCACCGCCACCGGGGTCAGCATTGCCGACACACTGGCCAGCGGCTTTACTTTCGCGTCGAACACTGCGCCAGTGCTCAGTGGCGGGGCAACTCGCAGCACAACCAGTGACCCGTTGGCGGGTGCAATTGCACCAGTCTGGGGCGTGTTTACCATTCCAGCATCTGGCAGCGTTGTCATCACCTTTATTGCCAACGTAGCCGCTAGCGTTGCCAATGGCACCTATGACAACAGTGCCAGCGTGACCGGCTCAGATGCCAAAACCGTCAACAATTTTTTGGGTAGTGCCAATACCAGCGACGACGTGAGCGTCAGCGGCGCTGTAGTGGTGACTGGCGTAGCTGTTTCAGGCTTTGTTTACAGTGATACCAATCACAATCTGCAAAAAGACAGCGCCGAGGCGGGCACAGGGCTGGCCCTTTTTGCCAAATTGATACCCGCCACTTCTGCTGCCGGTCCGGCAATACAAGCGGTAACGGTAAACACCAGCACCGGGCTTTACCAGTTTGCAAGCGTGCCAGCGGCTGCCTACATCATCGTCATTGACGACAACAACACATTGGCCGACGTGACCCCTGCGCTGTTGACTGCCTGGCAGGGCACCGAAATGCCCGACTTGAAGCGGCTTAACGTGGTGGTGGCTGCGACTGAGCTGCAAAACCTTAACTTCGGCTTGTTCAACGGCAACAAAGTCACCGGGCGGGTGTTTATTGACAATGGTGTCGGTAGTGGCAGCGCCAACAACGGGGTGCTCGACGGTGCGGAGGCCGGCTTGGCGGGTGTCAGCGTGAAACTCACAGACAGCGCGGGCAGCACGATTTATGACAGTGCTAAAACCGATGCCAGCGGTAACTACAGCTTGTGGCTGCCGGCGGCGCTGACGGGGACCACGCTCAAGGTGGTTGAAGTCAATCTATCAGGCTATCTGTCTACCGGCGGCAGCAGTGGCGTGCCTGCGGGCCTGCCTTATGACCGCGCGGCCGATGCCTTCAGCGTCAATTACACCGCCGGTACCAATTACACGGGTGTTAACTTTGGCGACGTGCCACCCAACACCCTGACGGGCAACAATCAGCAAAGCACCACACCCGGTGGTGTTGTTTTTTATGCGCACACCTTCACGGCGGGCACTGCGGGTTCTGTCGGCTTTAGCACTACCAGCCCTGCAGCTTGGCCGCAGGTGCTTTACCGGGACAGCAATTGCAATGGCGTGCTTGACAGTGGAGAAACGGTCATCAGTGCGGCCATCACCGTTGCCGCTAACGACAAAGTCTGCCTGATACTGCGCGTGTCGATTCCCTTTGGCAGCGCCATCAATGCCCAGGACATTGCAACGCTGCAGGCGAGTTTTAGCTACACCGGCGCCAACCCGGCGCTTACCGCTAACCTGGTCAACACCGACATCACCACGGTTGGCGTTCCCACCAGCAGCGGACTGGTGCTGACAAAAGCGCTGAACAACTTGACGCCACTGCCTGGTGCCACCATTGTTTACATCATCACTTACACCAACAACAGTTCAGCAGCCCTGGGCAATATTGTGATAAATGACGCTACGGTGGCCTACACCACGTTTCTTGCTGCCAGTTGTATTACGCCATTGCCAGCCAGCCTTAGTGCTTGCACCGTCACCACGCAACCAGCGGTCAATGGCACGGGTCCGCTGGTTTGGACGCTAAGCGGCAACCTGCAGCCCGGTGCCAACGGGCAGGTCACCTTCTCGGTAAAGGTTGACCCATAATCTTGGCGCGATTCTTTCTTGCCGCCGCCAACGATTAAGTAGTTTTTTCTTAAGAATTTCTGGCCATACCCCGGCAGTGCCGGCGGGCTTTATGGCTATCTGGCTGCTAAGTTGCGCCGACTACAATCGCGCCAAATTCCCTATCTGCCATGGCTGCCAAATTACCTCTTTCCCAAACTAGTCCGCTCGGTCCTGCCTATTCCGAAAGCTCTATCCGCGTGCTCAAGGGCCTTGAGCCCGTCAAGCAGCGGCCGGGCATGTACACCCGCACCGATACCCCTCTGCACATCATCCAGGAGGTGCTGGATAACTCGGCTGACGAAGCACTGGCGGGGCATGGAAAAAAAATCAAGGTCACGTTGCACCTTGATGCCTCGGTGTCGATTGAAGACGATGGCCGGGGCATTCCGTTTGGCCTGCATCCCGAAGAAAAAGCGCCAGTGATCGAGCTGGTTTTTACCCGCCTGCACGCGGGTGGCAAGTTTGACAAAGGCGCGGGTGGGGCTTACAGCTTTTCCGGTGGCCTGCACGGCGTAGGGGTCAGTGTGACCAACGCGCTGTCAAAGCGGCTTGAAGTGACCTCCTACCGTGAAGGAACAGTGGCCGCGCTGGTGTTTTCGGGCGGCGATGTGATTGAAAAGCTCCACTTGCGCAAGCAGGTCGAGGGTGACCGTAAACAAGGCACCACGGTACGGGCTTGGCCAGATGCCAAATATTTTGAGTCGTCGACCCTGCCGATGGCCGAGCTGACGCATCTGCTGCGCAGCAAGGCGGTGCTGATGCCCGGCGTGACGGTAAGCCTCACGATAGAGAAAACCAAAGAGGTGCAAACCTGGGTTTTCAAAGGCGGCCTGCGTGATTACCTGATGCAAACCCTGAGCGCAGACCCGGTCATTCCGATGTTCGAGAACGAAGGCTTTGCCGATGCGTCGCATGAAATCTTTGCCGAAGGCGAGGGCGCGAGTTGGTGTGTGGCGTTTACCGAAGACGGACACCCGGTGCGCGAAAGCTACGTCAATCTGATCCCCACCAGCGCTGGCGGTACGCACGAAAGTGGCCTGCGCGACGGGCTTTTTACCGCCGTCAAAAGCTTTGTCGACCTGCATTCATTGCTGCCTAAAGGTGTCAAGCTGATGCCCGAAGACGTGTTTGCGCGCGCCAGCTACGTGCTGTCGGCCAAGGTGCTGGACCCGCAGTTTCAGGGGCAGATCAAGGAGCGGCTCAATTCGCGCGATGCGGTTCGGCTGGTGTCAAGCTATGTGCGCCCGGCGCTTGAGCTGTGGCTGAACCAGCACGTTGACTACGGCAAAAAACTCGCTGAGCTTGCGATTCGGGCGGCGCAAAGCCGCCAGAAAGCCGGCCAGAAAGTCGAAAAGCGCAAAGGCTCTGGCGTGGCCGTGTTGCCCGGCAAGCTGACCGATTGCGAGAGCAAAGACTTAGCGCACAACGAGGTGTTTCTGGTCGAGGGCGATTCGGCTGGTGGCAGCGCCAAAATGGGCCGCGACAAGGAAAGCCAGGCGATTTTGCCGCTGCGTGGCAAGGTGCTCAACACCTGGGAGGTTGAGCGCGACCGGCTGTTTGCCAATACCGAGATTCACGACATTGCAGTGGCCATCGGCGTAGACCCGCATGGCCCGGATGACACGCCCGACCTGTCCGGCCTGCGCTACGGCAAGGTCTGCATCTTGTCTGATGCTGACGTTGACGGCTCGCACATCCAGGTATTGTTGCTGACGCTGTTTTTTCGGCATTTCCCCAAGCTGATCGATGCTGGGCATTTGTATGTAGCCCGTCCACCGCTCTTCAGGGTGGATGCGCCAGCGCGCGGTAAAAAACCAGCTTCAAAGGCGTACGCGCTTGATGACGGCGAGTTAACGGCTATTCTCGACAAGTTGCGAAAAGAAGGCGTTAAAGAGGCGTCATGGAGCATCAGCCGTTTCAAGGGCCTGGGTGAAATGAATGCGGAACAATTATGGGAAACCACTCTGAATCCTGACACCCGTCGTTTGCTTCCAGTCCAGCTGGGTAACCAGAGCTTCTTGCAAACCGAGGGACTTATTACTAAATTAATGGGCAAAGGCGAGGCTGCTGCCAGACGCGAATTGATGGAATTGCATGGGGATGCGATCGAAATTGATATTTAATGGGCACTTCTATAAATTCATTTTTCGGACGAATTGCTGCGTTGCGCGGTGCTCGAAATCCTCACGTACCTGAAGTACGTTCCGGTTCCTGCGCTCCGTGCGCCTTGCACTTCATCCCGAAAATCTGAATTTCTAGAAGTGCCCTAATCCAAGATGAATATTTTTACCGCCGCTCCCGACTCCAGCCATCCCGAAGCCGCCGACCAGGACTCGCTCGCCGCCTACGCGCAACGCGCTTACCTTG
>JBKJOH010000220.1:0-3707 GCA_046593295.1 Polaromonas sp.
GTCGGCAAGGCTGAGCGCGGCCCGGTGGCGATTGAAGCCATCAAAAAACACCAGAGCGCCTACTTGATGGCCGTAGGGGGCGGCGCCTACCTCGGCAGGAAAGCCATCAAGCACGCCCAAGTCGTCGGCTTCGCAGACCTCGGCATGGAAGCGATTTACGAGTTTGACGTGGTCGATATGCCCGTGACGGTGGCGGTTGATGCAGGCGGCACCAGCATGCACATCACCGGGCCAGCGGAGTGGCAAAAGAAGATCGCCACGGGTGAGTTCAAAAAGATTCCTGTTACCAGCGTTTGAGCTTGTCGTCTCAACCCATAGGCATTTTCGACAGCGGCATAGGCGGCCTGAGTGTCTTAAAGGCGCTACGGGCCGAACTGCCACAAGAAGATTTCATCTACATCGCTGACAGCGGCCACGCGCCGTATGGCGAGCGTGATGATGCGCATGTTGTTGACCGCTCGCAACGCCTCGCCAACTGGCTCGTAAGCCAGCGCATTAAGGCACTGGTGATTGCTTGCAACACTGCCACGGCTGCCGCGATTGCCGCGCTACGAAAAGCACACCCGCTGCTCCCCATCATCGGCGTGGAGCCAGCTTTAAAACCCGCCGTGCAATTGAGCAAGACAAATCACATTGGCGTGATGGCGACCCGCAGCACATTGGCCAGCGATAAATTCAAAGCGCTGCTGCAATCGCAGACGGGCTTGGCTACGTTCACGCTGCAACCCTGCGATGGCTTGGCGGACGCCATCGAACACAGCGCCGGCACAGGCGATGCTGCAAAAGTGATAGCTTCTTGCGCCCGATTTACAAGGGCTATGGGCGTATTTGGCGTTCAAAAAGAGCAGATGGATACCCTGGTACTCGGCTGCACGCACTACCTGTTTGCCGAGCAACACGTGCGCAGGCTGCTCGGCCCGGATGTACAACTAGTAGCAAGCGGCGAAGCTATTGCGCGCCAAACGCGGCGTCAAATCGCTGTAACTTGCGGTCAGGTGGCCCCGGGGAAAACCAGCCTGTTCAGCACTGGCAACCTGCAAAGCCTGCAAGCCGCTGCCCAAGCCTGGCTGACCTCGAGTGAAACTCCGAAGTTGCTACAAATTTAAAACGCGGTAAATAACAAAAAAGGACTGTGCCCTAGCAGCAACTACCAAAGGTTTCTGCCGTCAATGCATGCCACAGGCGCTAGTGCTGCATCAAACTCATCAAACAATCGCGCGTTGACCCCGATGCGGTGTGTCGTTTTGTCCCAACTGCCATCCGGCTCAAACGCCGGACTGTCGGTGTCATGCGGAGCAAAGTAAGGCCGCAGTTCATGCTGGCGGCATCCTGTCGAATTTCGGCAAGGCTGGATCGATGTAGTCCCAAGCGTAACCGCGCACGCTGTACGTCACCATTTGCGACTTGTAACGGCTTGGATCGTCAAGACTTGCGGCGTGCACGGCGAACAGTTCGGGCATGGCCGAGAACGTCAAATACACCGGCGACCCACAGGTGGAGCAGAAGGCGCAAGTCTTCACATTGCCGCTGTCGGCAACGATGTCCCAATGCTTCGCCCGGCCCGTGAGTTTCACGTCATTGCGCCGCGCGAAGGTTAGATACGAGCCATGCCCAGTGCCGCTTTTGCGCTGGCAGTCGCGACACTGGCAGTCGTTCATCACCATTGGCTCGTCCGAAATCTTATAACGGATGGCACCGCAGGCGCATCCGCCGCTGTAAGCGCCGTTCATGTTCGCCCTCCTTGCATGGACCTCTGTTGCAAAGCCTCGTAGCGATGCTTAAGAATTATTCTGTTGTGTCGCATAGTGTCCTCCTGTTTTTTCGGTTCGTTGACCCTTGCTCACGCAAAGACATCGAGCGGGTGGCCGGTTTCCAAGAAAGATTTAAGGCTAGAGAGTACGCGTGGCCAGCCATTTGTAATCGCCTTCCGCATCTCCTCGTACAGTTGGTCATGCGTGACGGTTAAGCGCACCGTTTCACCCACCGACTCGATGTCGAAGGCCACTCGCGTGTGCTCTGCTTTGTTCGCCACCCGCGCTGGCGCAATCCAACTCAGCACCAAACGCTTTTGTGGCAGTTTCTCCAATACTTCACCGACAATCTTCACTGTGCCCTTGCCATCATTGGCGACATGCCTCCACTTCGAACCCTTCTCCCAGTTTGAATCCGACACGTTGTCATGCTGCCAATACTGCCGCGTGAATTCGACTTCGAGCAGCGCTGCCCAGACCTTCTCAGGTGTGGCCGCAATGTAGGTTACGTACACGAACTTCTCGTCGCTCATTTTTTTCCTTTCAAGTTTTTATTGAAGCTGTGAGCGCAGCGCGGGCAAGGCGCAGTGCGCGCACAACAACTACCACAGGTTTTTGCCGTCAATGACTGTCACAGGCGCTAGTGCTGCATCAAAGTCATCAAACAATCGCGCGTTGACCCCAATGCGGCGTGTCGTTTTGTCCCAGCTGCCATCCGGCTCAAACGCCGGGCTGTCGGTGAACGTGCCACAACCACAGACTGGACAGAAGTGATGCGACACGAGCTTGGTATGCCAACGGTAGGTCGCGTCATCGGATGCCGGTGTTGTTACTTGAAACTGATTGGGCTCGTAGTACGCCCAAAGTGCACCCCTTTTGGAACAGAAGGAGCAGGTGCAGCGGGTTAGCGTGGCCGGGATTTCTCCCGCAATGTTAAAGGCTGTTTTGCCGCAATGGCAGCTTCCGGTGATGGTCATATCTTGGCTCCTGTTGAAGTAACCATAGATTCGATCTCACTCGCAGCATGTAGGCTGACGCGCCAAATCGGTCGCCACTTAACCGCGACGCGCCGCCTCGATAGCAGCGATGTCGATTTTTTTCATTTGCATCATTGCATCGAACGCGCGCTTGGCGACAGCGGGATCGGGATCGGTAACTGCCTTCGTTAAAACAATCGGCGTTATTTGCCAGGACACGCCCCACTTGTCCAGACACCAGCCGCACACACTTTCCTGGCCGCCATTGCCGATGATCGCGCTCCAATAGCGATCCGTCTCAGCTTGGTCAGTGGTTGCCACCTGAAACGAAAACGCCATGTTGTGAGTGACTGTAGGCCCACCGTTGAGTCCAAGGCACGGAATGCCCATGACGTTGAACTCGACAGTTAATACGTCCCCTTTTTTGCCTGACGGAAAGTCTCCCGGCGCGTAGTGGACAGCGCCAACGAACGAGTCGGGAAAGGTGTCGGCGTAAAACTGCGCCGCCTGTTCGGCGCCGCCGTCGTACCAAAGACAAATCGTGTTTTTTGCTAGTGTTGTCATGTCACTTCTCCTTTTATATTGAATGCTTGAACCGTTAAAGTTTTCAACGAGCTTCGTCCTTCTCACATGTGAATTTTAAAGTCACTGCATCGAATGCAGGCCAATGACATTACCCTCTGTGTCGGTGATGAGTGCAGCAAAGCCAAATTTTCCAAGTGAAAATTTTTCCTTCATGACATTGCCGCCATTCGATGCCACCCTGCTGGCTTCAGTCGCACAGTCTTTGCAGGAGAAATAAACCATGACCCCGTTACCGCCAGACAGTACCCCGTTCATTTTTACCAGTGCGCCAGAGGCACCGTTGCCATCGTCCATAGGGCCAGGAAATGACCACATGTCGATAGTTGAATCGGGGCCATCGAGCTTTTCCAACTTCATAGAAAACACATCTTCATAAAACGCTTTAGCGCGCATC
>JBKJOH010000245.1:0-2510 GCA_046593295.1 Polaromonas sp.
CCAGAAAGTCGATGTGCTCTTCGGTGTCGTCCAGGATGCCTTGCAGTAAATCGCGTGAGACGTAGTCGCGCACGCTTTCGCAATGGGCCATGCCGTCCTTGATGGTGGCTTGCGCGCCGATTTCGACCTTCAAATCGCAAGCCAGAGCCTCGGGCACGTCTTCCCCGATCATCAGCTTGCCGAGGTCTTGCAGGTTGGGCAGGCCGTCGAGCATGAAGATGCGGTCCATCAACTTGTCGGCGTGCTTCATCTCGCCGATGGATTCTTCATATTCCTTCTTCGCCAGCTTGTCCAAGCCCCAGTGCTTGTACATGCGGTAGTGCAGAAAGTACTGGTTGATGGCCGTCAGCTCGTTTTTAAGCTGCGCCTGCAGGTGTGTGATGACTTTTGCGTCGCCTTTCATGCCGGATCCTTTTTGGTTTCAAGTACCTTGATTGTCCGCACGCAACGCTCATTGGTCAAGTTAAAACCGATAACCCCATATCTGCGCATTGAGGGCGAATGGGAGTGATAAACGTTCGTTTTTCCGCGCTTGCCTCCAATTCGCACAGGCGGCAAGCTGTGCCTACATAATCTGGGGATAAAAGGTTTTGGCCGTGGGCTGGAAGTCGTGCCGTGTGCGGCGTGCGATCAACCTTGTGGCCCAATGGAGTCTCTCGAATGAATGTATCCCGGATCCGGAATTTTCTTCTGGGGCTGATGTTGTCAGTGACTTTGGTGGCAGTCACACGGGCTGAAGAGGTTCAGGTTGCTGTAGCGGCCAACTTCACTGCACCCATGAAGCTCATAGCTGCTGATTTTGAAAAGAAAAGTGGCCATCAGGCCGTACTGACATTCGGCTCCACCGGCAAGTTCTACGCGCAAATCACCAACGGCGCGCCGTTCCACGTCTTGCTATCGGCTGATGACGAAACGCCCGCCAAACTTGAACAGGAAAGCGCTGCCGTTGCCAACACCCGGTTTACTTACGCCACTGGCAAGCTGGTGCTGTGGTCTGTGCAGGCCGGGGTTGTTGATGCGCAAGGAGACGTGTTGAGGAAGGGTACCTTCAAACACCTCGCTATTGCCGCACCCAAGCTGGCACCGTATGGCGCCGCAGCTGTTGAAACCATGAACAAGCTGGGTCTTGCTGCCAGCCTGGAGCCTAAATTGGTTCAAGGAGAAACCATTGGTCAGGCCTTCAGTTTTGTGCAGACTGGCAACGCAGAACTGGGCTTTGTAGCGCTGTCGCAGGTGATTGAAAACGGCAAGATCAAATCCGGCTCTGGCTGGATAGTGCCCGAGAACCTGCATAGCCCCATCAGGCAAGATGCCGTGTTGCTCGCACGCGGCAAAGACAACAAGGCCGCCATTGCGCTGCTGGCTTACCTGAAGACTGACAGTGCCAAAGCCGTGATTCGTTCATTCGGCTATCAGCCTTGAGTCGCTTGATTCTCAACTGTATTTGTAGACCATGTAGACCATGTTTAACGACGCAGCCCTGCAAGCCATCACACTGACCATCAGGCTGGCGGCTACCACCACCATTATTTTGCTGCTGCTGTGTACGCCGCTGGCCTGGTGGCTGGCGCGCACGCGCTCGTGGCTGAAAGGCCCGATTGGTGCGCTGGTCGCGTTGCCGCTGGTGTTGCCGCCCGTGGTGCTGGGCTTTTATTTGCTGGTGCTGATGGGGCCGCAGGGGCCAATCGGGCAACTGACGCAGTCGCTTGGCTTGGGGCTTTTACCGTTTAGTTTTGCGGGGCTGGTGATTGGCTCGGTTTTTTACTCCATGCCGTTTGTTGTGCAGCCTTTGCAGAATGCGTTTGAGGCGATGGGCGACAGGCCGCTGGAGGTAGCTGCAACCTTGCGCGCATCGCCGCTGGATACCTTTTTTAGTGTTGTATTTCCACTGGCACGGCCCGCGTATCTGACAGCAGCCGTCATGGGCTTTGCACACACGGTCGGCGAGTTCGGCATTGTGCTCATGCTGGGCGGCAACATCCCCGGCAAAACGCGCGTGATGTCGGTGCAGATTTACGACCACGTTGAAGCGCTTGAATATTCGCAGGCGCATTATCTAGCGGGTGGGCTGCTGGTGTTTTCGTTCCTTATGCTGCTGGCGCTTTACACGTTGCAGCCAACGGGCCGCAAACAAAAGAGTCAAAAAGGGAAAGGCACATGAGCCGCATCACAGCAACGCTGAAGCAAACGCTGGGCAGCTTCTCGCTTGACGTGGCGCTTGACTTGCCCGGTCGCGGCGTGACGGCTATTTTTGGCGCATCAGGTTCCGGCAAAACAAGCCTGCTACGCAGCATTGCGGGGCTGGAGCACGCTCGCGGTGGCTACCTCTCGGTCAATGGCGAGGTCTGGCAGGACTCCAGTTGCAGCATCTTCATGCCGGTCTACCAACGGCCACTTGGCTATGTGTTTCAGGAGGCCAGTCTTTTTTCGCACCTGACGGTGCAGCGCAACCTTGTCTACGGCAGGCGGCGTGTGCCTGCTGTTGCGCATCGTGTGTCGCTCGATCAAAT
>JBKJOH010000275.1:0-4005 GCA_046593295.1 Polaromonas sp.
TAAAGCTTGGCCAGCTCGGCCCGCACATCATCAACAGACAGTATCTCTGACAGCACAACCGGTGCGCGGCCCGGTTTGTAAATCACATATACCGGCACGCTGCTGCGACCCAATTGACTGAGTGCTGCTGTTACTGCGGGGTCACGGCGCGTCCAGTCGGCGCGCAGCAAGGCAACTTTTTTATCAGCGATGTCGGCCAGCACGGATGCGTTGGAAAGCGTGGTTTGCTTGTTGTACTGGCAAGTGACGCACCAGGCGGCGGTGAAGTCTACAAACACGCTCTGCCCCTGGGCTGTGAGCTGCTCGACCCGGCCCGGCTCCCAGGCTTGCCAGCCGCTGGACAACTGGGCGGCGGGCGGGCCTTGCTGTAGCTTGACCACATTCGGCCCCAACGACCACAGTGTGAAGGCCAGCAGCCCCACGCTGATACTTGCCAAAATAAGCTGTGGCCGACCTTTGAGCGTGAAGGCCCAAACGCACAGCGCCATCAACAGCAACAGCGCCAGCAATGCACCCGCACCGTCGATGCCGCTTTGCTGACCCAGCACCCACACCAGCCAGACGACCGTTGCAAACATGGGAAAAGCCAACAACTGTTTAAAAGTAACCATCCAGCTACCTGCGCGCGGCACCGCGCGCGCCACCGCCGGTATCACGCTGGCAGCCAGGTAGGGCAGCGCCATGCCGACACCAATGGTGCCGAACACGGCCAGCGCCTGCACCGCTGGCAAGCCGATGGCGTAGCCAAGCGCTGCGCCCATGAAAGGCGCGGTACAGGGCGACGCAATCGCTGTGGCCAGCACGCCCGTCAAAAACGAATCAATGGTCGGATTTTTGACATGCAAATTCGCCAAGCGACCGGGCAGAAAATTGCCAAACTCAAACAGGCCCGCCAGGTTAAGGCCAATCAAGGTAAACAATACCGCCAGCACCGCCACCGCCACCGGACTTTGCAACTGAAAGCCCCAGCCCAGTGACTCACCCGCCGCACGCAGGCTAAGGAGCAAAGCGCCCAGCGCCAGAAACGACAGCACCACGCCAGCGGTGTAAGCCAGCCCGGTGCGCACCCGCACGGCCTGGTCTTTGACCTTCACAAAGCCGACCGCCTTGATGGCGAGTACCGGAAACACGCAAGGCATCAGGTTCAAAATCAGACCGCCGATAAAAGCCCCGAGCAGCGCGGCCAGCAGGCCAAATGGCGGTGTGTTGGGTGGCGCATTGCTCTCATTGCTCTCATTGCTCTGTATCGGCGCAGCACCCGCAGCAGCATTGGCCTTGAGCGCGGCCTCCAGCGCAGGCGGCAACACCGTAGCAGCAGCCACCTTGGGCCACTCGCCTTTGACCGGTGCTTCAATTCGGTAGGCAACATTTTCAACCGCCACCACCAGCGGCATGACGGCAGGGCTTTCGGTGCGCTGGCTTGCCAGTGGCAGTTGTGCTGTCCAGACACTGCCCTGCCAGGCCTGCTGCCATGCGGCGGCGGGTTCAATCACGCTGCCGGTTTCAGGAAATAGCGCCAGCGTTTTGCCTTGCAGCGATGCGGGCAGCCCGCTCAAACTGATCTTGATGGTTTTTGCGGATTCGATTGCAACCTCAACTTGGCTGCCACCCACAGGCAAAGGCTTGGGCGTGGCATCAAACGTGGTCTGAAATAATTTGCCGTTCATACCAGTCGAGCTTTTGACCGGCATGCTCAAGGCAAACTCGCCTTCTTGCGGAATACATTCCTTGCGGCAGATCAGCCAGGCGGCTTTCAGTTTGACGTTGAGTTGCGAGGCCGTGAAGTTGGGGGCCACCGTAACGGGCACGGGCAAAAGAATGGTGTTTTCATAGCCATAGTTGGCCAGCGTGCCAATCGGGATTTTCTTCGGCGTGGGCCAGGCGATGTCACCCGCCGTGATGCCTGCTGGCAATTGCCACTCCAGCACCGTCGGCAAGCCGGAATCGCCCGAGTTTTTCCAGTAGGTGTGCCACTCAGGCTGGTGGTCAAGCCGCAAACCCAGCCAGACCTGCTTGCCGGGTTCAATGCCATCAGGTGCCCAGGCCAACAATTCAGCCCGCACCTGATCGGTGATGACGACGCTGCTGGCCGCTCCAGCACCTTTTTTGAACAGATCAGAGCTGGTAGTTTGGGCTGTAGCCCCATTAAACAGAGCGTAACCAGCTATCACAGCTATTAAAAGCGTAGCAACAATCGACGTGGATAAAAAGCGTTTGAGATTCATGATTGGGTAGTCTGAGCAGGCGGCGATGGTATTAGTTCCGGATGTTTTGTGGCCGCTTTCAGGCTTAGTCACGCCACCATGCGCTTTATTACAGTCAACTCGGCGTGGTTCAAAAAGTGCCGTTTTTGGGTAACACAGGCGCAGGTGTACCGGCCAAAAAAGTTGGCCAAATCTGATTTTTTTAGGGGATCTGAAGTGCCGGTGTCTAGCTCTTCAGAGAAGCCATCAGGCCCGCTGAAACCGGGTAAAGCCCAGTAGTTCGAGCCAATGCGGATGGGCTTTTCCGGTCAGTAGTTGCGCCGGGCTTTTACCAACCCGCTCAGGGCACCGATTGCGTGCAAAGGTTCGGTGGTTCAGGAAGAACTGCAGCAGGCCAAGGTACGGGATGCCCAGTTGGCGACGCAGGGTGAAGTAAGTGAGCCGCGAGTTGAGATTTTCAACCATTGAGCTGGCCCGAGGGATATGCTTCATTGCCTCGACCACGGCAGCGACGACACCGTGGAATTTGTCGGCCAACTTCTCTCGCAGTTGATTCCAGCGCTGCCAGTAGGAAGTCGACAAAGACGACTTTCGTTGCAGCAAGCAAGCACCTCTCACCAAATCAATCGAGACCTTGCTGCCCTGTACGATGATCCCCAGCTTGGCGTCCAATACCCCGGCGAACGCCAGCAAATCGTCACGTTGATTCTCCCGCGCCCGGTGCACCGGACGAATGCGGGCTGAGTCCAAGTGTTCACGCTGACTCAGCTCGGCAACGATGAAATCGAACAGTACCCGCCGCCCGGCCAGATCAGGACCGGCCAGCGCCAAAATGTCATGACTCAACCAAGCAACCAGCGTGCGCACATCTTTGGCCAGACGGGTCGCCTGCTGTTCGGCCTTCAGAACCGTAAAAGGTTTCATAGTCACGACGGTAGGCATCGAGTTCAGCGCCAAAGCATGCACCTCGCTCCTTCCAGAAGAGCTGGTTTACTCTCTCAGGGTAGCCACTCAGCATGCTGGATACGGCTCCCAAAATATCGCTTCCCAGCGACTGCTGGAGATCCAGCATCCGCATTTCTGGTGTCTTTTCCCAAGGGAGTTTTTTGAACTCTTGAAAGAGTTCAATCGGCACCCTGTAGATGCTTCGCAGCATAAGGGCCACCAAAAGCAGGGCGGTTTCAATGTTGCTGGCATCAGGCACGTGGACAGCTTCCAGCAAATCAATTGCATCCAGACTCATCTTTGTCCAGTCCCAGATACTTTGAGCACACCTGCAAAGCAGGCGAAGTAATCGATGGAATCCATTTTTCAAACCTAAGAAAAAAGGCACTTTTTGAACCACGCCGTGGATTGCCGCGCTTCGCGCGCAATGAAGGCGACTTTTGTCATTGAGAAGGCGCTTAAGGTAGTGCCATGGGAGTCTGTCCCCAATTCTTCTAGACCGACAAAATCGCGGTCTGCGACCTGCATCAGGCCGCCTAGCATCTCCAGCCCGGCGCTTTCGTTAACGTTCGCGTTGCCACAGTAGCGTGCCCGGCCTGAATTGGCTCCAGGCAAACCAAAATGCTTCGTGGCTCGGGGTTTCAGTATCGCCTGCGAAGGCGCGCAGGCCACCGGCGTCGGCGCGTACCGTCACGCCGCCAAGGCGCACGGACTCACCAGACTTGAGCGCCAGTTGTGCGGCTGCACGTGGAAATGCCAGGGGTCTTCCGTCCGGCGCGATGACGCCAAGCACCACGTCATGCACAGCCAGACGGGTGTCCACTGGGCCTACAGCGAAGATTGGGCCCTGATCGTC
>JBKJOH010000314.1:0-6961 GCA_046593295.1 Polaromonas sp.
TTACGTCGGCTCGTAACCCTGCGCAGCGTGCAGCACATCGGCCATCTTGTCCGAGTCGTACTCGTTCATCTGGCAGCCGAAGGTTTTGATAAATACTTTTTTGCTCATGATGTGCTATTAAAATAGTAGCTGCTCACGCCCGTATTGATTGGGCTGTAGCCATTTTTAATGCCTGAAAACGGCTAAGAATAGCTAAAAAACAGTGCTATCGACTGTATTTGGGCAGTTGGTTGTAAGGCGTTTTGCCGTCGTCTTGCGGCGCGGGCGCTGGCTCGAACAGTGAGCGGATATTGCTCAAAATACCGCTGTCGTTGTCGTTGGTGTTGGTGTTGGCGGCTGCTGCGAGTTGGCTGGGCAGCTTTTGTTTGGCTTCTTCGGGGTTCAAAATCCACACCTGCTGCACCAGCCCGATGTTGTCGCGCGTGTAGTTGACCACCAGCTTGGTGCCCGTTACCGCGCCTGGCAGCACCAGCATGTTGTTGACATCTCGAATGGTCGAGCCCTGTGACAGGCGGTCAGCCTTGCCGTCCATCAAAGTGTCAGGCGTACCTGTTACCTGCAACTGGCCGCGAAAAGCCGTTTTAGGAAAATTGCGAATGTTGGGCTTGGCTTCTTCCGTCTGCGCCGATGCGGGCAGAGTGTGAAGGCTGGCATAGGCCGCAAAAATAATCAGAGCAGCCAGCAAGGGGTAGCTTGTGTTGCAGCGGTTCATGGTGTTGTCCAGAGGCTGAAAAATTGCAAGAAATTTGGTGGTGATAGGTGGACTTGAACCACCGACATCAGCATTATGAATGCTGCGCTCTAACCAACTGAGCTATATCACCGAAGCCGCAAATTATAGCAATTTGTATCGCAATTTGCGGCCAAAGCGTCAGCGGTGCTTAAACACAGGCTTGCGCTTGTTGACGAAGGCATCCATGCCTTCTTTTTGGTCTTCAGTCGCAAACATGGCGTGGAACAGGCGCCGTTCGAACATCACGCCGTCAGTCAAGCCGCTTTCAAACGCGCGGTTGACGGATTCTTTGGCGGCCATTACGGCAAGCTGACCTAAATCGCAAATCATTAGCGCTGCGCCCAGGGCTTCGTCCATCAGTTTGTCCAGTGGCACGACGCGGCTGACCAAACCGGAGCGCTCGGCTTCTACTGCATCCATCATGCGGCCGGTGAGCGCCAGATCCATGGCTTTGGCCTTGCCGACGGCGCGTGGCAGGCGCTGCGTGCCGCCTGCGCCGGGGATGATGCCGAGCTTGATCTCGGGCTGGCCAAATTTGGCGTTGTCGGCGGCAATGATGAAGTCGCACATCATGGCTAGCTCGCAGCCGCCGCCGAGTGCAAAGCCGCTGACGGCTGCGATCACCGGTTTGCGGATGCCGCGAATCTGCTCCCAGTTGCGGGTGATGAAGTCCTTGCCGTAGGCATCGGCAAAACCGTAGCTGGCCATCGCGCCAATGTCGGCACCGGCTGCGAAGGCTTTTTCGCTGCCCGTGAGGATCATGCAGCCAATGCTGTCGTCTGCATCAAAGGCCTGGAGCGCGCTGGCCATCTCGTCCATGAGCTGGTCGTTCAGCGCATTGAGCTGCTTGGGGCGGTTGAGGGTGACGATGCCGACCTTGCGGTTGTCGGGACCCTGGGTGGAGGTGATGATGGTTTCAAAAGTCATAGCTGTCCTTGATTAATTTTTATTCCAATCCGCATTAAAAACGATAACTGCGTTGCTTCGCTTTGCCGTGCTACAGCACTGTCAGCAGCTTCGCGCCTTGTTCTCCTTATCTATGCGAATTGGAATTAGGGGGTTTTAGGGTCTAGCCACAGGTTTATTTTGGCGGCATCTTGCGCCATCAGCCGCCAGGTGGTCAAGGGTGGTGGCAAGGTCAACTCAAGGCGTAGTAAGCGCTTGTCGCGAGAGACCAGCGCGATCACCTTTTTAGCATGGCCCGCGTAGAGCCACACATCGTCAAGCCGACTCATGCGCCAACCGCTTGATTGAGCCGCCTTGCTTGCGGGCTCTAGGCGCTTCACTGAGTTGACAGGCTTGACGGCTTCTATGCCCAGCCATTCATCGCCCGCTGCAAATCCGGCTTTCTCAAGAGCGCCGCCGCGCAGCACCGTCTTGATGTGCAGGCCATTCGTCTCATTGACGCGCACACCGAGCCGGTGCGCCAACTGCGCCGGGTCTTCGAGTACGGACACGCCGTGTTGTTTGAGCAGGCTTTCCAGTGGCAGATCGCCCTTGCCGTGTACCCAACTGGCAAGCTCGGGGGCAAATGAGCGGCCAGCTACTTCCTGCAATGCCGCCAAAAAATCAGCCTCACGCATCGGCCCGCCCTTGCAGTTTGCCCACAGCGTGCGCATCACGTCGTCCAACGTGGCACCATGGCTCGCCTGCAAAGTTAAATCAAAGCACAGCGCCACCAGTGAGCCCTTGGTATAGTAGCTGACCGTGGCATTGGCTGTGTTTTCGTCTTGTCGGTAGTACTTGACCCAGGCATCAAAGCTGGCCTCGGCGACCGACTGCACCAGCCGCCCCGGTGTTTGCACCACCTGGTTGATGGTCTTGTTTAAAAGCTTTAAATAGCCCGCGTTGTCGAGCAGCCCGGCGCGGCGCAGCAGCAGGTCGTCGTAGTAGCTGGTAAAGCCTTCAAAAAACCAGAGCAGCTGGGTGTAGTTTTCACGCTCGTACTGGTAATTTTCAAATTCAGCAGGCCGCAGGCGCTTGACGTTCCAGGTGTGGAAATACTCGTGGCTGATCAGGCCGCACAGGGTAATGTAGCCCTCGGATGGCTTGAATGTTTTTGTATCGCCCGCTACCTGCAGGCGCGGCAGGTCTTGCCGTTTGCAGATCAGCGCGGTGGAATTGCAGTGCTCTAGTCCGCCATAGCCGTCGTCCACGGCATTGAGCATGAACAGATAATTTTTGAATGGCGGTTTTTTAACGATGCCTTGGCCACCAGAGCCATCGGTGCGCCCCCCGTTTGTCTGCCAAAACCGAATCTGCGTCGCACAAATTTTTTGCGCATCGTCCAGCAGCCGCTGGCCATCAAAGCCCGGCAGGCTACCCGCGACCACAAAACGGTGCGGCACGCCACAGGCAGTGAAATGGCCGCTCCAGAACGTGCCCATCTCGACCGGGCAATCGACCAGTTCGTCATAGCTGCTTGCGGTGTAGGTGCCAAAGCCCTGCTTATTAATTTTTTGTGCCGGCAGGCTTGTCGCGACTTGCCATCCACTGGTTGTTTTTGATTCAGGCAACTCCAGCACATGCTGCGTGTTTTCCTGCCTTTCAACCCGCAGGCAAACGCTGGTGCCATTGAAAAAACCGCGCGTTGCGTCCAGCCAGGCGGCGCGCACCGAGTTGTCAAACGCATAAATGTCGTAGTGCAGCACCAAAGGCTTTGCAGGCGTGCATTCAATTTGCCAGCTGCATTTGTCAAGCTGTAGGGTCGTGGTCAGCTTGCGCGTGCCCTGGCGAGCTTGCAGGCCGCTCAGATTTTTTGAAAACTCCCGCACCAGGTAGCTGCCCGGTATCCACACCGGCAGCGACACGCGTTGCTGCGCTGCCGGGTGCGCAATCGTCAGCGTGACGCTGAAGGTGTGGGCATGCAGGTTACCGATTTCGACGCGGTAGTGAACCGGATACACCGAAGCGATCACGGTGGCAGAAGTGTGGACAGCGGTGCGAGGCATAGCCCGAAAGAATACCTCACGCGCGCTCGTTTCATCACAGCGCCTGAAGCTGCGGCCCAACCAGCTTCTTAAAACCATCGCTGCACGCAGCCCAGTCCACCACATCAACGGTGATGGGCAGACTAGAGGCTTCAAACGATTCGCGCAAATCAGCGAGCTTTAGCCAGGGCAGGCGAGTATCGGCCTTGACCATCAAGTCCAGGTCAGAAAACTTAGCTGCCTTGCCCGTCACGCGTGAGCCAAACACAAACACCGGCGCACTGTTCAAATGCTGCGCAACAATTGCGCGCACCACCTCAAGCTGGTCTTCAGGCAAATCAATCATTGCGCTGCTCCAGCGCTGTCAAGAGCCGTTGTGCCTGTACCAGATGCCGGGGAGCCATCTCGAACACGGCTTGTGCTATTTGGCGGTTGTATGTGTGCGATGTCTCGTTGCGGGCTTTATGAAAATCCATCCACCCGTCAACATCGTCAATCAGTCCCGCCTTGGCCGCAACCCGATACAACTGGCGCATGGGCACGCCCTCAACTTCGCCCGAAGTCGGATTGGCATCTAACCAACGCTTGAGCATCTTCCAGCTTTGCTCGTAGGCCACCTCAAAAGTCTGAATAACCCCGGCTTTGAGGGTCTCCTGCGTCACGGCATCAAACGCCGCCCAGCGTGCATCCTGAGAGGTCACGCTCAGGGCACGTTCCAGTGCATCGATGGCCGATTTGAGGGATGAATAGTCAAGCATGACTGGTTTATACCCTTTGAAGCTATCTAGCCCTACTTCGCATCAGCCAAAAATTTCTCGACCTGCTGCGCACTCACGGCGCCTGGCACGCGCGAGCCATCTGCAAAAAACAGCGTGGGCGTACCCGTGACCTTGTGCTTTTTACCAAAGTCGATATTGCGGTCCAGTGCAGCGGTGTCGCAGCTCGCTTTAGGTGCTGGCTGGTCGCGCACCATCAGGTCCTGCCAGACTTTGGCCTTGTCTTTGGCGCACCAGATGCTTTTGGATTTGTCAGTCGAATCAGGGCCGAGGATGGGGTACAAAAACATGTACACCGTGACATCGCTGACTTTTTGCATGTCGCGCTCAAAGCGTTTGCAGTAGCCGCAGTTGGGGTCTTCAAACACCGCCATTTTGCGTTTGCCGTTGCCGCGCACGATGGTGAATGCGTCTTTGATCGGCAGGGTGTTGAAGTCAATCGCGCTGAGTTTTTCAACCCGTTCTTCGGTCAGGTTGCGTTTGGCCCGGGTGTCAATCAGGTTGCCCTGGATCAAAAAGTTGCCCTCGGCATCGGTGTAAAAAATATCGCTGTCGTTGACGCGAATCTCAAAAAGCCCGTTCATGGGTGTCTTGCTGACTTCATCAATTTTAGAAAAACCGGGCAGGCGTTCCTGCAGGTTTTTGCGGATGGTGGCTTCCTGGGCGAAGCTGGGGGCTGCTAGCAGCGTCGTCAAGCTGATCGCCACTAGCGCCATTTGCGCAGTTTTCGCCGTTTTCGCCAATGCCCAGAGTGTTTTTGTAAATGTCATATTTGAATTCCTACTACTTAAAAAACTGAAAAACTGAAAAAACTAAAGACCTGCCGCTTGCCGCATAACCCATGTTTTTAACGGACCACTTCTCGCAAAACCTCTCAATCCCCACTCGCGCAAACCCTGCCAGCGGGCATCGGTTTGCGCAAACAAGCCGTGTAACTGGTCGGTGACCAAACCCATGGCCGCCACGTCCGCTTTGCGGACGCGCTCATAGCGGCGCAACAATTTTTCATCACCCAGGCCGCGCCAGTATTCGCGCTTTGCAATCACACCAGCCAGCGCTAGAGCGTCTGCCAGGCCAAGGTTCAAGCCCTGGCCTGCCAGCGGGTGTACGGTGTGCGCCGCATCGCCTGCCAGTGCCCAGCCGGGGCCGACCCAGCGATCAGCGCTTGACAGGGCCAGTGGCCAACTGGCACGCTCGCTGGTCAAACGCATTAGCCCCGGCTTGTCGCCACAATCGGACTGTAAGGCGGCGCAAAATTCGTCACTTGATAATTTTTGCAGCGCGTCAGCCCGCTCATTGGAGACTGACCACACCAGCGCGACAGAGTTCCCGGCATCAGCCAGGGTAGGGCCAGATAGCGGCAAAAGAGCCAGGATTTCCCCGTTTTTAAACCACTGCCTAGCCACGCCATGGTGTGCTTGACTCGATTCAAGCCGCGCTGCGATGGCTTTTTGTGCGTAGGGCTTGACACTCCAGGTCGCACCGAATTCGTTGCGGCTGGTGCTTTTTTGACCTTCGCACACCACCTGCAATGCGGCTTTAACAGGGGCCTGCACGATCTCGATCTGCGGCTGAAAGCTGATGGCATTTGCCAGTTGCTGCTCCAGCGCGGGAACATCGACTATCCAGGCCAATGCTTGGCAAACCGCGTTTTGTGCGCTGAAATCGAGTTGGGGTTCATCGCCTTCACCGTTCCAGATTTGCATGGCCAGCACCGGCGTTGTGGCGATGCCTTCGGGCCAGCCGCGCAGGCCTTCGAGGAGTTGCTTTGAAGCGCTGTTCAAGGCGTAGGCGCGGATGTCCGGTGGGTTATTGGATAAATTGGAGTCTGACCCCAATTTCCCTACCAGCGCTACCTTCAGTCGCTCACGCGCCAGCAGCAAAGCCAGTGTGCGGCCCACCACGCCGCTGCCGCGAATACAGACATCAAAAGCTGAAGACATCCGATATTTTAAGAGGCGGCGCAAAATAACGCTTTTTATCCAATATCAAGGAGACCTAAGTGAGTGCAGACCTTATCCAGCCAGACGTTTCCTGCACCATTTCCCGCCTGTTTGTCTACCCGATCAAATCATGCGCCGGAGTCGAAGTGCATGAGGCGATATTGACCGAGACCGGTCTGGAGTTTGACCGTGCCTGGATGCTGGTCGATGAGCAGGGCGAGTTTTTGACCCAGCGCGAGCTGCCGCGCATGGCGCTGATCAAGCCGCAGCTTAAAACCTATGAGATGGTGCTGCGCGCGCCCGGCATGTTGGCCCTGCATGTCAAGCTCGATGAGGTCGAGGCTGCGGTGCGTGTGCGGGTCTGGGGCCATGAGGCGGCGGCTTTTGACATGGGCGGTATTGCGGCGCAATGGTTTTCCGACTTTTTGGGCTGCAAGGTACGGCTGGTGCGCTTTGACCCCGATCATCAACGCCTGAGCAACACCGTGTGGACGGGAAAAATCGAGGCCCGTAACCAGTTCAGCGATGGCTTTCCCCTGTTGCTTACCAGCGAAGCTTCTTTAGGCAACCTCAACAGCA
>JBKJOH010000343.1:0-3621 GCA_046593295.1 Polaromonas sp.
TCGTAGCCATTTTTGGCGGCCAGCTGCTCGGCGCCGACAAAAAAGCTGGTGCCATAGGCCACGCCGTAGCCGACGACGAAATACATGACAGTGGAGACCGAGAAGTCCACCAGAATCTTCACCAGTGCATTGACCTGGTTTTTTTTGCGTACCGTGCCCAGCTCCAGAAAGGCAAAACCCGCGTGCATGGCCAGCACCATGATGCCGCCCAACAAGATGAACAGGGCATCAGCGCCCTGCTTTAGTGCTTCCATGTGTCCCTCGCCTTATAAATATGATTGTTTTGGTGCGTTTTTGGTGAACATCACCAAATTGCACCAAATATAAGCAAGAAATGCGCCAAAGGCATGCGCAATGCTGGATTGCAGCATCGCTTTCCGTTTGAGGCCGGGGAGGGCGTACAGTCATGGATTTTATCTGGCCGGAGTGTATTGAAATGGAAGCCTTCTTCATTTCCACCGGCATCGTCGCCCTTGCCGAAATGGGCGACAAGACGCAACTGCTCGCCCTCGTGCTTGCCGCGCGCTTCAAAAAGCCCTGGCCCATCGTGCTGGGCATCTTTGTCGCCACCATTGCCAACCACGCCATGGCCGGTGCGCTAGGTGCCTGGGTCACCGGCGTGGTCAGCCCGCAAACGCTGCGCTGGGTGCTGGGCGCGTCATTCCTGGTGATGGCGGTGTGGATGCTGATCCCCGACAAGTTTGACGAGGGCGGCGCTGAAAAACCGCTCTCGCGCTTTGGCGTTTTCGGCACCACAGTGGTCGTGTTCTTCCTGGCTGAAATGGGCGATAAGACGCAGATCGCCACAGTCATGCTGGCAGCGCGTTATGAGGCGATGCTCAGCGTCGTGGCCGGAACCACGCTGGGCATGATGCTGGCGAATGTGCCGGTGGTTTTTCTCGGGGAGCGCGTGACCCGGCTGGTGCCGCTGCGTGTGGTGCATGTGGTGTCGGCGCTGTTCTTTGCTGTGCTTGGCTTGTTGGCGCTCTTCATACGGGCCTAGGAGCCTGTCGGACTTTGGGAGCATCGGCTGCAAAAGCGCCGCAGCGATCCATTTTTCACCGGCTTTTTGACCCATAGCCGGGCTATGGGCCTGCAAATCCGGCAAAAACTGTCCTCGCTGGGGCACTTTTTCGCTATCGATGCCCAAAGCCCGACAGGCTCCTAGCAAGATATACTGACCAAAGCGCCGATTTGCCAGCTTGCGGGCGCTTAAAAAGTACCGCTAAAGACGACGCTCCCTAGACCCGGACTCGCTTTTTAGCGGTGCCGGGTTTTGTTTTTTTACGGGCCATTTAAATCTTGTTACCTACAGCCATCCTTGTTGCCAAGCCTCAGTCCATGCACTTTGCAGACAGCCTGCCGTTGCAAAGCGGCACGGCTATTCGCGCCTATGACCTGAGCTATGAAACCTACGGCACGCTCAACGCCGACAAATCCAATGCCGTACTGATCTGCCACGCGCTCAACGCATCGCACCATGTGGCCGGCGTGTATGTGGATGAAGCAGGCAAAGCCATCGACAAATCCGAAGGCTGGTGGCACACCATGATTGGCCCCGGCAAGCCGGTAGACACCGACCAGTTTTTTGTCATCGGGGTCAACAACCTCGGCTCCTGTTTTGGTTCCACCGGGCCGATGCAAATCAACCCCGATACGGGTGAGATTTACGGTGCTGATTTTCCGGTGGTTACCGTGCAGGACTGGGTCAACGCACAGGCCAGATTGATGGACGCCCTTAGCATACAAACGCTGGCCGCCGTGATGGGCGGCAGCCTGGGCGGTATGCAGGCCCTCAGCTGGACGCTGCAATACCCCGAGCGCGTGCTTCACGCCATCGTCGCCGCCAGCGCACCCAACCTGACGGCCGAGAACATTGCTTTCAACGAAGTCGCACGCCGCGCCATCGTCACCGACCCCGATTTCAATGGCGGCAACTACGCGAGAGCAGGCGTGCTGCCCAAGCGCGGCCTGCGCATCGCCCGAATGATTGGCCACATCACGTACTTGAGTGATGACGTGATGAACGAAAAGTTCGGACGGCAATTGCGGTCAGGGCAAGAGATCAAAGGCCCCAGCGACGGGCCGCCCCGAGCAAGGCCAGCCCCCTCGGGGGGGAGCGAGTCACACGCAGTGGGGAGCGTGGGGGCCTACAAGTACACAACGCAAGACGTAGAGTTTGAAATCGAAAGCTACCTGCGTTATCAAGGCGACAAGTTTGCTGAATATTTCGATGCCAACACCTATTTACTGATAACCCGCGCTCTCGATTACTTCGACCCGGCCAAATCATTTGATGGCGACCTGAGCCGCGCACTTGCCACCGTCACGGCCAAATTTTTGCTCGTCAGCTTCACCACCGACTGGCGCTTTTCACCCGCGCGCAGCCGCGAAATCGTCAAGGCGCTGCTCGACAACCAGTGCGATGTGAGCTACGCAGAAATCAATGCGCTGCATGGCCATGATGCATTTTTGCTTGACGATGCCCGTTACATGGGCGTAGTGCGCTCCTATTTTCAGAGCAAAGTACTGGCATGAACCCGACGCTTGAGATGACCTTAGCGCCATCGGCTGACCTGCTCTCGATAGCCCGCCTGGTGCCGCACGGCTCGCGCGTGCTCGATCTTGGCTGCGGCACCGGCGAGTTGCTGGCACACCTGATGGCCGAGCGCGGCTGCTCCGGCTATGGCGTTGAAATCAACGACGCGAATGTGCAAGCCTGCGTGGCGCGCGGTGTCAACGTGATCCAGCTCAACTTGGACGAAGGGCTCGCTATGTTTGGCGATGGCTCTTTCGATGTGGTGCTGCAAATCGACACCCTCCAGCACCTGCGCAACGCTGAAGTCATGCTGCGTGAAACCGCCCGTGTTGGCCGTATCGGCATCGTCGCCTTTCCCAATTTCGGCCACTGGCCCAACAGGTTTGCCGTGCTGCGCGGTCGTATGCCAGTGACCAAGATCCTGCCGTACCAGTGGTACGACACCCCCAATATCCGCGTCGGAACGATGCAGGATTTTGAGGCACTGGCCCTGCAAAACCAGCTGCAAATACTCGACCAGTTCGGCCTGCAGGACGGCAAAGAGATTCGCTTTTGGCCGAATGCACGGGCGGGTCGGGCGGTGTTTAAATTTCAGCGGATTTGAAGTAAACAAGAGGGAAAGCGATGCAGAATTCACAACAACCACTCGTGGAAGTTTTCGGTTACGCCCTTGAGGACAACAGCAAAAAGGCGGTACTGGCTCGCCAAAATAGACTTTGCCCTTTCAATAACAAGGTTCCCAATTGCACGAAAGATAAAGCCAAAAACCCGTTGGACGTTTGCAGTATTTTTCACAATGACGTACCTACGATTACATGCCCAGTACGATTTCGTGAAGATTGGAAAATCACGTCCGATGCCGCTAGTTTTTTCTTTGAAGAGGGTACGCGCTGGAGGGTTCTGTCGCAGTAAGCCATGCCTGACAATATCGGCATGACAGAGACGACCCCAATGGCGATGATAGGCGAGCTGCGCGAAGCCATGCAAGAAAAAGGCCTGGGTACACCAGCGACCCGCGCCGCCACCATCGAGGGTTTGCTGAGTGAAAAATACATGCTGCGCGAAGGCCGCGAGCTGATCCC
>JBKJOH010000028.1:0-6789 GCA_046593295.1 Polaromonas sp.
GAACTGGCACAGCCCGGCACCATTGGCGTGGGCTACAACTCGATCCGGTTTGACGATGAGGTCACCCGCCACATGCTCTGGCGCAACCTGATCGACCCCTACGCACGCGAGTGGCAAAACGACTGTGGCCGCTGGGACTTGCTCGATGTGGTGCGCATGGCCTACGCACTGCGGCCTGACGGCATCAGCTGGCCGCAAAAATCGGATGACCGTAAACCAGACGACAAAACCGCTACCCGCCCCAGCTTCAAACTCACCGCCCTCAGCGCCGCCAACGGCCTGGCGCATGAAGCCGCGCATGATGCCCTGAGCGACGTGCGTGCAACCATCGCACTGGCCCGCCTGATAAAAACCGTGCAACCCAAGCTGTTCGACTTTGCCCTGGGCCTGCACAAAAAAGACCGCGTTGCGATGGAGCTTGGCCTGCCCACCAGCCCGCAGACGGCCCAGCCGTTTTTGCACATCTCGGGCATGTTCCCGCCAGAGCGCGGCTGCATGGCCGTCATGTGGCCGCTGGCGACCCACCCGTCAAATAAAAACGAATTGCTGGCCTGGGATTTGGCCCATGACCCCAGCGAGCTGCCGCTGCTGGACGTAGCCACACTGCGCCAGCGCCTCTTCAGCAAAACCGCCGACCTGCCTGAAGGCGTGCAGCGCCTGCCGCTTAAATCGGTGCATTTAAACAAGTCACCGATGGTCGTGCGCAAGCTCGCAACGCTGACACCCGAGATGGCCGCCAAGTGGGGCATAGACATCGCCGCCGCGCTTGCCAACGCAGAAAAAGCCGCAGCCCTGCCCGATATGAGCGCGATCTGGCCGGAAGTTTTCAATCGGGACAAGGGGCCACAGCCCGATGTGGATGAAGACCTCTACGGCGGCTTTGTGGGCAACGCCGACCGTCGCCGCTTAAATCAGTTGCGCGCCATGCCACCGGCAGAGCTGGCCCACGCCCGCATCGGTTTTGACGACGACCGGTTTGAAGAACTGGTCTTCAGATACCGCGCCCGCAACTTCATTGAAACGCTGTCACCAGAAGAGCTGCAACGCTGGGAGGCCCACCGCGCCGCACGCCTGCTGGAAGGCGAGGGCGGGGCACGCAATGTCGATGCACTGTTTGCCGAGATTGATACGCAGGCCGAAACTGAACAAGGCTCAAGCGAACAAGGCCAGGCGTTGCTGGGCGCGCTGTATGACTATGCGGAGATGGTTGCGCCTGATTCCAATCCGCATTAAAAACGATAACTGCGTTGCTTCGCTTTGCCGTGCTACAGCACTGTCAGCAGCTTCGCGCCTTGTTCTCCTTTCTAATGCGAATTGGAACGAGGTTTGATGCGCGTTGTTGAGTCAACCGAGCAGAGTTATTGGGCTCTGACCCCAAAAACTCCACTACAAAAGCTCTTTGCCAACGGGTGCGCCAAAATCGACTTCAGAATGCAGGTTCTCAGGCGTGATGCCTGCGAGCATTTGGTCTAGGTCAAAGTCGTTAGGCCGGATCGGGATGATGACAATGCGCCCAGCATCTTCGCGCACATCGACCCTATCATCAAGTCGTAAATGAGCTGCCTCCATGATGCCAACTGGTATCCGTACCGAGGCGCTGTTACCCCATTTTTTGACAGTGACTTGCATGGTTAAATTCTCTGTTGCTTCAATGTTGATACTGCAGCTCACCCCGCACGTAATGTCAACATTGTCGATACTTGGCTAAGGCATTAATTCTTGTGTTTAAGTCCATCGCTCGCTAAGGGTATCTCTGCGTAAAGCGCGAGTCGTTTTCTTTTCATAATCAAAAGAGAAGGATTCCATTAATGCCCAATTCCGCGTGGTTCAAAAAGTAACGTTTTCGGGTAACACGGACAATGTGAATTTTGAATGGTTTGCCTATGACTCAACCGATGGCCACCCGAAAAAGTGTTACCCGATTTTGAACCACGCCGGATTTTTTAGTTTTGCAAGAGGCTCATCCTTAAGGCTTTTTCTGCGCCCGGTAATCGGCAATGGCCTTTTGCAGATCGTCCATTTCCTCACAAGGAATGAGACAGATCTTTCGCAGCGCCGCTAAGTGTGCTTCCGCATTCTTTAGTTTGCCAACCTTGAGGTAGGCTTCGCCGACGTACTCGTGCGCACCGCGATGCCGCGGGTTGAGCTTGAGCGCCCGTTCGTAATGCCGGAACGCGGCATCCATCTCGCCCAATTGGCGATGGGCATACCCCAGGAAATTCTGGATGTCGGCATTCTTCGTGTCGCGCAGCGCTGCGGATGAGAGCCACGCGATGGCCAATTTCCATTCTTTGGCTTCGATCGCCGCCTTGGCCGCGGCGTAGTCGGCATCAAGTTGCGAGGCAAGCGGATCGTCCTCGCTCGGATCCGCCGGCGCTGGCATAGGCGAAAGCGCCGCACAGGCCAGCAGTGCCACGACAAGCAGATGCCGAGGTGACGTTATCCTGACTTTGATTGGCATAGCATTCCCGACACGCCACGCGGCCAGCGCGCGGGCTACCTGCTCGCCACGGGGGTCTTCAACACTTTCAACTCGGAGCGGTCGCCATCGGCACCACGTGTCAGTTGCGCGAGTTTAGCCAGGTACTTCGATGCTTTCTTCGCATCACCGGAGGCATTCGCCGCCATCGCCGCACCGTAGAATCCACGCAGCCGGTTTGGGGTCCGGGTCATCGAGGCTTCATACTCCTTGAGCGCCGCCTGCGACTGTCCGTTTTCCAGCAGCATGTCGCCGAGCAATTCGCGCATAGGATACAAACGGTTTTCCATCGCGACATGCTTTTCGCTGGCGTCTTCGAGATCAGCGGCGGCACCCATTAGCTTGACCGCTTCCTCCTTGTTGCCCTGACCGTGCGCGACCCAGGCCTGGGAGCACAGCATCTGGATTTCCACCTGTTCGGCCCAGTAGGGTTGATTGGCCTTTTCCAACACCTCGCGGAAACCCTTCAGCTTGTCGATATCGATCTGGGCCGCCACCATATCTCCGCTCCGCGCAGCGCCCAATGCACGGGCGAAGTGCGTCACTGCAAGTCCCGCCGGCGCGTTGACGACCGCCAGCGGCTGGAGTTCGGCAGCGCCCTTCCAGTCCTGCCGCTCAAGCATGTAACGTGCGGGAATGGCGGACAATCCGCCTTGTTGCACGATCCCCGCTGTAAACAATTTCTTGACGGCAGTGACTTCACTGACCAGTTTCTTCGCATCGGCATCGCGGCCGAGTTGCAAATAGGCATACTCCATGAAGTCCCACGAGTGCGGAATCGCGCCATAAAGACCGTCAAGTTTCACTTTTTCGGAGTACGCCGTGGACGCGTCGAGTGTCCGTAGATTTGCAGCAATCGATTGCTCCCACGCACCGATCATCGTGTAGATGTGCGACGGCATGTGCAGCGCATGGGGTGCGGCAGGTGCGAGCTTTGCGTACTTGTTGGCCGCCGGGATGCCACGCTTGGCGATCGGCGCAAAATCATAGCTATGAATGATGTAGTGAGTGATGCCCGGGTGTTTGGGGTACTTCTTTTCCAGCGGTTCGAGGAGCTTCGCCGCCTTTAGTAGATTGGTGTAGGTTCGGTCATGGTGATCGTAGGTTTCGTTAAGCGCCAAGGCATAGAAAATCGTGGCCTCCGGGTCTTTCGGGTATTTTTTTGCCAGCGCCTCCATTGCGCGCTCGTAGTTCTTGGCGCGGGTATCCTGATCAACCTTGTCATAGTCCTTATAAAACTCCTTCAACGCAGCCAGCCAGTCGCGCTCGCGCTCGGTCTTCGCCCCAATCGCCTCGCCCTTCTCAACCGCCTCCAATCCCCGCTTCAACGTCGCCGCGTCGAAAGGCCCGACCAGCGGATTCGGGCGCTGGCTGATCGCGATGCCCCAATAGGCGATCGCACACTGAGGATCGGTCTGCGGAATCGCGCTAAAGGCCTTTACCGTTTCCGGAAAGAAAAACGAATGCAGCATCGACAGCGCAGCGTCGAACTGTTTTTGCGCGTCCGGCGTGCATGAGGTCTTGAACACCACGCGGCCAAACTGCGCCGGCCTTGAACCATTGGCGGAATCGTCGTTGCCGTGGGCTAATACGGCGCTGGCGAACAAACTGGCGTACAACGAAATTACGACTTTACCTAAAAGAGTATTCATGTCGATTCTCCTTTTTTGCAATGACATAAACCGTCGAAATCGGCGGACTTCGATAATAGTCCTTTCCGGTTTCGACCACAAGTGACAACCCAACCCCGTTCGGGCTGAGCCCTTCGACAAGCTCAGGGCGAACGGTAATTTATAGAGGTGCCCTATAGTCTGAAAACCGAGCAGGCTTAGGGCTCGCTCTGGAATAAGTTGTGCATTTGACCGTCGGATTCGGCGATGCAATGCTAGGCGCGAAGCGTGCCGTGTGGCTCTGCCACACAAGCGATTCGCAACAACGCAGGGCGCCCGAAGCTGACGCGCCAAATGTGCAAGTTATTTCTGAACGAGCCCTTACTACTGGGTTCGCTTTTTCGTGCGCTGGCATGGGTGTGACCAGCTACTGAATTGATAGCGCTGTATCTGTGCCAAACGCTTGCACTGATGGCCACGGCAAGTGCTTGCCCATCACGCTAGCGTACAGCGCACTGGCCTCAAACGCCGCCAGCCATGCCTGCAAGTGCGGCCAGGGCTGGGCTGCAAACCAGTCTGCATCGGTGTGCGCAAACTGGCGCACAAAGGGCAGCAGCGCGATGTCGGCCAGGCTGGCGCAGGAGCCGAATAGATGGCCGTTTTCGAGTTGCGGCTCCAGCGTGCAAAGCCATGCTGCCCCACCGCTGCGATGACGTTGCGCAAAGCTGGTCGCATCAACATCCCGGTGTTCAGCCGTGAAGCGCTGCGGGTATTTGTAGCGGTCCAGGCTGTGCTTGAAAGGGCCGTCATTGACAGCAATCAAGGCCAGCATGTCGGCCATGGCTACCACGTTGGCCTTGGGGTTTTGTGGTTCTAGCCACTGCTCAGGGTCATGCTGGCGCAGCGCCCAGAGCATCACGTTTAGGCTTTCGTCGATCACTTGGCCGCTGGGTAATACCAGCACGGGTACGGTGCCTTTGGGGGATGCGGCCAGCAACTCGGCAGGCTTGTTTTTTAAAACGACTTCGCGCAGCTCTACGCTCAAGCCGCTCGCCGCAATCGCTAGCCGAGCACGCATGGCGTAGGGGCAGCGGCGAAACGAATAAAGAACGGGCAGATCAGCCATCGGCCTTTGCCGTATCGCTCGCGACACTTTGCTTGATACCAATATGCCCCTGCCTGCGGGCATCGGCCAGTTGCACCTGTTTTTGTCGTTCGTGGTAGCCCGCCTTTTGTGTGGCCGTGGTGTGGGCGTGGCATTGCGGGCAGCTCACGCCCAGCTCAAACAGGGGCGACTTTTTGGCTTCATCACTGACCGGGTTGCGGCACGACCGGCACAGCGTCAACGTGCCGGGCACCAGCGCGTGGCCGACTGAAACCCGCTCGTCAAACAAAAAGCATTCGCCTTGCCAGCGGCTTTGATTTTGCGGCACCGTCTCCAGGTATTTAAGAATGCCGCCCTCCAGGTGGTACACCTCATCAAAGCCTTTGGAGCGCAGCAGTGCGGTGGATTTTTCACAGCGGATACCGCCGGTGCAGAACATCGCCACACGCGGCTTTTTGCCATCGACAGCGGCGAGCTTGCCGCCTTCAAGCATCTCGCGCTCCACCCAGCCTGGCAGCTCGGTGAAGGTGTGGGTGTTGGGGTTGATCGCACCTTCAAACGTGCCTATCTCCACCTCGTAGTCATTGCGCGTATCGACCAGCACCACGTCGGGGCTGCTTAACAGCGCGTTCCAGTCCGCAGGCTTGACGTACTGGCCCGCCATCAGCGCCGGGTGAACACTAGGCACACCCATGGTGACGATCTCTTTTTTAAGGCGCACCTTCATTCGGTAAAACGGCTGAACGTCTGTCCACGACTCCTTGTGCTCCAGCGCAGCCAGACGCACATCGCTGCGCAGCCAGGCCAGCACGGCACGCACGCTAGACTCGGGCCCGGCAATCGTGCCGTTAATGCCTTCCGCTGCCAGCAGCAGCGTGCCCTTGACACCATGGGCCTCGCAGCACGCCAGCAGCGGGGCTTGCAGCGCTGCGTAGTCGGGCAGCTCGACAAACTTGTAGAGGGCGGCGGTTAAAAAAGACGGCATGAGGGGCTTGAAAATCAGGTGTTGGTGATGCTGCGGGGGCTGCTACAGCTTTATGGTAGAACATTTTTTGCTACGTATTTAGTAGCTGGTCACGCCCGGTTTTGTTGGGCTACAGCCCTATTTTATTCCCCGAAATCGCTGCCCAGTGCTGCGCCTTGCGGTCAGCCACGTTGGGCACCACGATGTCGCTAATGAGCCGAGTTGAATGATATTTTGTTACATATGCTTGAATAAAAATTGAATTTTGTTAAACTATAGACATCATGTCTCAAACTTCTCCCGCCAACCAAAACCTGCCGCCGGCAGGCGCTGCGGCGCTGCGCAGGCTGGGTGAAGACCTGGCCACGGCGCGCAAGCGGCGGCGGCAGTCGTTGCGGGACTGGGCTGCCCGCCTGAGTGTTTCAGCGCCCACGCTCATGCGCATGGAGAAGGGTGACCCGAAAGTCGCCGCCGGCATTTACGCCACGGCCTTGTGGCTGATCAACCGGCTGGAGCCGCTGGCGTCTGCTGCCGACCCGAAGGAAGACCTGGCCGCGCTGGAGAGTGAGGTGAGTGAGGCCGTGCTGCGCGGCAAGCGCAAAGCGCCGCGACAGGCATCACCGGCCGCACA
>JBKJOH010000362.1:0-2660 GCA_046593295.1 Polaromonas sp.
AAATGAAGGGCAGCGGCATGATGAAAATGATGAAGCGCATGGGCGGCATGAAGGGCATGCCGAAGTTTTTAAAACGTTTTAGATAAAGACAGGCGTTTAAGCAATGAATACGAGCGCAAGCAGCTATTGTTTTTGAACCACAATTCCTGACAGGCATCTTCCTGTGTCGATTAATTATTACTGTATTTTAAATATATTATGTTTAAAATACAATGATGTTTCATCGCTTTGCCCTGCATAAAATTCGTGAACATCTGGTCTGGAGCCCAGCCGTTGCGATTTTGGGCGCACGCCAGATCGGCAAGACCACGCTGGCCAAACTCATTGCGGCCGAGCATCCCCAGTCTATTTACCTTGACCTGGAAAATCCACAGGCGCTGGCCAAGCTGGAGCAGGCCGATGCGTTTTTTCAGGCCAACCGGCATCGTTTGGTGGTTCTGGATGAAATTCAAAATGTGCCGGAGTTGTTTGGCCAGATGCGCGGCGAGATTGATGCGGATCGTCGCAACGGGCGCTTTCTCATTCTGGGTTCTGCGTCTTTCAAGCTGCTGAAACAGTCACAGTCACAGTCACAGTCACAGTCACAGTCGCTGGCGGGGCACCTGGCCCTGGTGGACATGGCTCCGCTGCTGCTGGACGAAGTGCATCAAGCGTTCGCAGATATTCAGACCCTGTGGCTGCGTGGCGGTTTTCCGTCCAGTTACACCGCGCGCAGTGCTAAGGCCTCGTGGGCGTGGCGCGATGGCTTTGTACGCCACTTTTTGAACACCGATCTACCCGCCCTGGGCATCAATGTGGACCCCGAACTGATGCGCCGCTTCTGGCGCATGGTGGCGCATTTGCATGGCCAGATGTTCAACGCGTCCGGCATTGCCGCGTCTTTGGGGGTGTCGGCCCCCACCGTCACACGCTACCTCGATCACCTGACCAGCAGCCTCATGCTGCGCCGGCTAGAGCCTTACCACGCCAATTTGGGAAAGCGTTTGGTCAAATCACCCAAAATTTATGTGCGCGACAGTGGCTTGTTGCATTACCTGTTGGGCATCCGCGAAGTCAACGACTTGCTGGGCCACCCTAGCACGGGCGCATCGTGGGAGGGGTTTTGCATCGAGCAAATTTGTTGCCAGTTGCCGCCAGGCGCCAGCGTGTCGTTTTATCGATCAGCCGCTGGCGCCGAGCTGGATCTGGTGGTGGAAAACGGCAGCAAAAAATTTGGCTACGAAATCAAATTTTCATCGGCACCCAAAGTCACCAAGGGGTTCTGGCTAGCCTGCGAAGACGTTGGCGTGGACCAGGCTTACGTCGTTGCACCCGTACAAGAAGGCTGGACCATGGCCAACAATGTGGAAGTGGTGCCGCCGCTCAGAATTCCTCTGCCGTAGGATGTGAGTTCATTCACTCAAAAACGCTGCAGTGGCGTCGGCTTTGGCGTGTCAGGAAGTCAACCACCTGCTCAAGGAGTTTGAGCAGATGCAGGGCATGATGAAAAAGCTCAAAGGCAGCGGCATGATGAAAATGATGAAGCGCATGGGCGGCATGAAGGGTATGCCGAAGTTTTGAGGCCCTTTTATTTGTAGTCACAATGAGACTACAATTTGACCTCCACAACTGACAAATACAAGCGATTGAAGGAGTGCCCCCATGAGCGCCGCTGATACTTACGTTCGCGCTCGAATTGACACTGCCACCAAGGAGCGCGCCGCTGATGCGCTTGGGGCGATGGGACTGTCCATATCGGATGCTATTCGTCTACTGATGCTGCGCGTGGCCGATGAGCGTCGGCTACCCTTCGAGGTGAAGGTTCCCAACGCCACCACACGCAAAGCCATCGCCGAGCTTGAGGCCGGGAAGGGCAAGCGCCTCGCCAGCGTTGATGCACTGATGGCAGACCTGCATGCGGGTACCGACGTACCAGACCCTAAGCCGACGAAAAAGAAAACAAAACCGCAATAGGCACGCTGCACTGGTGAAGTTTTCACCAAGACCAAAGCACCTTGATTCCAAGGTTAGATGCGTAATGCCCAGGCCCGGCAACAACTGGAGTCATTAGCGGGATAGAAGAGAATGCTACGATTTTAGTAGCTGCTTACGCCCGTATTGATTGGGCTACAGGCCTAAATGCCGGTCAAAAATGACCTGAAAATAGATTTTCAGGCGGTGCGGGACAAAACAGGTGAGCCCACTGGCTGCCTCGTCGCATGTCCTCTCAAGCGACTTCCAAATCACGCATGACCACCACGCCCTTGAGCGACCGCTGCGGCGCGTCGGTAATCTCGATGTCCACCATCTGGCCAATCAGCCTGTCAGGGCCTTCAAACACCACCGCACGGTTGCATTCGGTGCGGCCAAACAGCGCGTTGGCGGTTTTGCGGGCTGCGCCTTCAACCAGCACCCGCTGCACCGTGGCTAGGCGGCTGGCGCTGATGGCTTTGACACTGTCGTCAATCGCCGCTTGCAGGCGCTGCAGGCGTTTGAGCTTGACCGCGTGTGGTGTGTCGTCCGCCAAGTTGGCGGCGGGTGTACCGGGGCGCGGGCTGTAGATAAAGCTGAAGGAGGTGTCGTAACCCACGTCGTCAATCAGCTTCATCATCTTTTCAAAATCGTCTTCGGTCTCGCCGGGAAAGCCGACGATAAAGTCGCTGCTCAGGGCCAGATCAGGG
>JBKJOH010000185.1:0-5759 GCA_046593295.1 Polaromonas sp.
GAAAAAGAAGCTCAACGAAGTCAGCCAGGAAGAAATGACTGCCAATATTGGTGCGCTTAACGCCATTCATGACCAGGTAAAAGAGCTGAACCGCCTGAATAATCAGCTCCGCGCCAAGTACCGTGGCGACCCCAAATACACCCGCATCCACAAGCGGCTGTGGGAGCGCGGCACGCTCACTCAAACCGAGCGCAGCCTGTGCGAGGCGCTCTCCGGCGTCAAGCTACAAGCCGACGAGCAGGTCTTGCAAAACACCCAACTCATGAACAACGAAAACTACTTCGAGCGGATGATGATGCCGCTCGTCATTGGTGAGTTCCAGACCCGGCAGAAAATCAATCTCACCCCGGATGCCTCCCGCACCATCAACCATCTGGTGTTGACCGAATACATGAATGAATTTGCTGCCGGTTCTCGTACCAGCACACGAACAGGAGCCTCCCCTTGGTAACGCACGATTTTGAAAACCGCACCCGGCAATTGATCGACAGCCTCAAGGCGATCTGTGCCGCCTACGGCCTCGGCAACGACGGCAACGAGTTCAAGATCATCACCCAGGTCTTTCTCTATAAATTTCTCAACGACAAGTTTGCCTTCGAAGCCAAAAAAATCAGGCCGGAACTGGCTCAGGCCGAAAGTTGGGAGCAGGGTCTCGCCAAGCTGAGCGCCGACGAGTTGGAAATGCTGCAATTGCAGATGGGGGCAGACACCGCACGCCTGAAGCCCGAGCACTTTATCGCCCACCTGTTTGGTCGCCAGAACGCGCCGGAATTCGCCAAGCTGTTCGACGACACCCTGCGCGACATCGCCATCACCAACAACGACATCTTCGCGGTCAAGACCGACGGCGGCGCAAAAATCACCCTGTTCGACCGCGTGAGCGAGTACATCACCGACACATCCAAGCGCGACGCCTTCTGCCGCGCCATCATCAACAAGCTGGTGGAATTCAGCTTCGAGCGCATCTTCACCCAGAAATACGACTTCTACGCCGCGCTGTTTGAATACCTGATCAAGGACTACAACAAGGACAGCGGCGGCAAATACGCCGAGTACTACACTCCGCACGCCGTGGCCAAGATCATGGCCGCCATCCTGGTGCCGGAAGCGGTGCGCGGCAAGGTGGCGAACGTCAGCTGCTACGACCCCTCTGCGGGTTCCGGCACGCTGTTGATGAACATCGCCCACGCCATCGGCGAGCAGCGCTGCAGCATTTTTTCGCAAGACATCTCGCAGAAGTCATCCAGCCTGCTGCGCTTGAACCTCATCCTGAACAATCTGGTTCACTCCATCCCCAACATCATTCAGGGCAACACCCTGCTGCACCCCTACCACCGGGAAGGCAAGGCGCTCAGGAAATTCGACTACATCGTCAGCAATCCACCCTTCAAGATGGATTTCAGCGATTTCAGGAATGAGATGGATAGCAAAGAGAATCACGACCGCTTCTTTGCCGGGGTGCCCAACATCCCCAAGCAGGCCACCGACAAAATGGCCATCTACCAGCTCTTTTTGCAACACATTATTTATTCGCTCAAACCCGGCGGCAAAGCGGCCGTGGTCGTGCCCAACGGCTTCATCACCGCGCAAAACGGCATCGACCCGAATATCCGCCAGCATCTGGTGGACAACAAAATGCTCGCCGGCGTGGTGTCCATGCCCAGCAACATCTTCGCCACCACCGGTACCAATGTCTCCATCCTCTTCATCGACAGCGCCAACAAGAAAGGCGTGGTGCTGCTCGATGCCTCGAGCCTTGGCACCAAGGTCAAGGACGGCAAGAACCAGAAAACCTTGCTCTCTGGCGAGGAAGAAGACCGCATCATCGCCACCTTCAACGCCAAGCAGGCGGTGGAGGATTTTTCGGTGGTGGTCAGCTACGACGACATCGCCGCCAAAAATTACAGCTTGAGCGCCGGACAATATTTCGAGGTGAAGATAGCGTATGCAGACCTGACGCCCGCACAGTTCGTCGCGAAAATGCAGGGTTTCAGCAACAACTTGGATAAGTTGTTCAAGGAATCGGCGGGGCTGGAGCTGGAGATCAGGAAGCAGTTGGCGGGGTTGCGGTATGAGTAACGTCAGCTCAAAGCGCCTTGGCGACCTGATAAATCTAAAGAGGGGTTACGACCTTCCCGAAAGCCAACGTCAACCTGGGCCATATCCCGTCATCAGTTCAGCCGGTATTTCTGGATATCACAACGAGTACAAAGTTGAAGGTGCGGGAGTTGTAACAGGGCGATATGGAACCTTGGGTGAAATGTATCTTGTCGAAGGAAAGTACTGGCCCCACAACACCGCACTTTACGTCACCACTTTCAAGGGCAATAACCCCAAGTATATTTATTACCTTCTGAGTTGCCTCGGAAGAATCCGCACCTCTGATAAAAGTGCCGTGCCCGGTGTAAATCGCAACGAATTACACGAGATGGCAGTGCCTGCAATTGAGGACAAAAACCAACAAAAGAAAATCGCCACCGTCCTCTCCGCCCTCGACGCCAAAATCGACTGCAACAACCGCATCAACGCCGAGCTGGAGGCGATGGCCAAGACCCTGTACGACTACTGGTTCGTGCAGTTCGACTTCCCCTTCGACTTCGCTCAGGGCAAGCCCGACGCCAACGGCAAAACCTACAAATCCTCCGGCGGCAAGATGGTCTACAACCCCACCTTGAAACGCGAGATTCCGGCGGGGTGGGAGGATAGACGGTTAGATCAGATTGCCAATATCACCATGGGGCAGTCTCCGCCTGGTGAGTCTTTCAACAAGACGGGAGACGGGATTGTGTTTTTTCAAGGCTCTACAGATTTCGGCTGGCAGTTCCCGACTGTACGTCAGCACACAACTCAGCCTGCACGCTTAGCGAAACGTGGTGACATTCTGCTGAGCGTTCGTGCACCGGTCGGAGACATGAATATTGCGAACCTTGACTGTTGCATCGGGCGTGGCTTGGCTGCGTTGAACAGCAAGGAAGGCTTTGACGGTTTCCTGTTTTATGTCATGAAATATTTCAAGACAATCTTCGACAGGCGAAATAGCGAGGGAACTACATTCGGCTCAATCACCAAGGATGATCTGCATTCATTGCCACTGGCCTATCCGCCTACTGAACTCCTCAAGGAATACGATAAGGTGGTGTCTAGCTATAACCAGATGGTCTTTACTCGCAGCATGGAAAACCAGCACCTCACCCAACTGCGCGACTGGCTTCTCCCCATGCTGATGAACGGCCAGGTCACGGTGGCGTAAAGGCGGCAGCTATGACCAAACACGACACGCCTGTTTCGTTGATCCCCGCCCCCGGCGGTTACGCCGAATGGCTGATTGATCTGAAATCCCGCATCCACACCGCTCAGCAGCGTGCTGCGCTGGCGGTCAACCGCGAGCTGGTTTTGCTGTACTGGCAGATCGGGCGCGACATTCTGGCGCGGCAGGCAAGCCAAGGGTGGGGGGCGAAGGTGATCGAGCGGCTGGCGCACGATCTGCGTGAGGCTTTTCCCGAGATGAAGGGTTTTTCGCCGCGCAACCTCAAATACATGCGCGCCTTCGCCGAGGCCTGGCCGGATGCTGAATTTGTGCAACAGGCTGCTGCACAACTGCCTTGGGGTCACAATTTGGTCTTGCTGGACAAGTTAAACACGCCGGAAGAGCGGCGCTGGTACGCCGCCAAAACCACCGAGCACAACTGGTCGCGCAATGTGCTGGTGATGCAAATCGAAACCCGCTTGCGCGAACGCAACGGCGCGGCAGTTACCAACTTTGATGCCAGCCTGCCCAAACCACAGTCGGATCTGGCGCGCGAGTCGCTCAAAGACCCTTACCGTTTTGACTTTCTGGGACTGACCGGCGAGGCGCAGGAGCGCGAAATCGAACACGCGTTGGTCAAGCACGTTACCGATTTTCTGCTTGAGCTGGGCGCGGGCTTTGCCTTTGTCGGGCGGCAGGTGTTGTTGGATGTGGGCGGAGAAGAGTTTTTCATCGACTTGCTGTTTTACCACCTGAAGCTGCGCTGCTATGTCGTGATCGAACTCAAGGCGGGGAAATTCAAACCCGAGCATCTGGGCCAACTCGGTTTCTACTTGACTGCGGTGGATCGCCAAGTGAAAAGCGAGTACGACAACGCTAGCATCGGCCTGCTCTTGTGCAAGAGCAAAAACAAAGTGGTGGCCGAATATGCCTTGGGCGACAAGTCGCAGCCCATGGGCATTGCCGAATACAAACTGCTCGAATCCCTGCCCGAAGAGCTGAAAACCAGCCTGCCCAGCATCGAGCAGATCGAAAACGAATTGAAGGATTTTTCGGCATGAGCAAGAACAAACAGCCGCAGGTTCCCAAGAAAAATGAGGTCTCCATCGTCCGTTCATCGGCGGCGGAATATCTGACCTTCATCGCGGCAAGCGGCCAATCGCAAACCAGTGTGGAAATGCGCTATGAGGACGAAAACATCTGGCTGACGCAGAAGATGATGGCCACCCTCTATGACGTGTCGGTGCCCGCCATCAGCCAGCATCTGAAACGCATCTATGCCGACAACGAACTGGAGCGCGGGTCAACTGTTAAGCAATACTTAACGGTTCAAGCCGAGGGCAACCGCATGGTGCAGCGCAGCGTCGAGCACTACAGCCTGCAGGCGATCATTGCGGTCGGCTTCAAGATCGAAAATGAACGCGCCGTGCAGTTTCGCAAGTGGGCCAACACAATAGTGAAGGACTACACGATTCAGGGCTGGACGATGGATGTTGAGCGCCTCAAACAGGGCGGCAGCATCCTGACCGATGACTTTTTTGAACGCCAACTGGAAAAAATCCGGGAAATTCGGCTTTCTGAGCGCAAGTTCTACCAGAAAATCACCGACATCTACGTTACCTCATTGGACTACGACTCGACCGCCACAGCGACAAAACGCTTTTTTGCCGCCGTTCAAAACAAGATGCACTACGCCATACACGGCAAGACAGCGGCGGAAGTAATTGTGGATCGCGCCGATCATCAAAAAGAAAACATGGGGCTGACAAGCTGGGAAGGCGCGCCCCAAGACAAGATTCACAAATACGATGTATCCATCGCCAAGAACTACCTCTCCGGGTTCGAGCTGGCGCAGATGCAGCGGATTGTTTCCGCCTATCTTGATATGGCGGAAGTCCAGGCCATGCGGCACATACCCATGACCATGTCGGACTGGGAAGAACGCCTGAGCGGGTTCCTGAAACTTTGGGATCGGGAAATTCTTCAAGATGCCGGCAAGGTCACAGCGGAACTTGCCAAGGTTCACGCCGAAAGTGAATTCGAGAAATACCGCATCGTGCAGGACCGGCTGTTTGAAAGTGATTTTGACCGGGCGATCAAGCAAATTGAAGCTGGTGACAAAACTGACTGACGGGATGAATCATGATGCCCGCATCAACTTCTGGAGCCGAATCGGTCTTTGCAGCATCACTTCAGGCAGAAAACGCACGCTTGATTGCGTTGCTGGAATCACACGGCATTCAGTGGCAATCGCCGCCGGTTCAAACTGCACCCCCGGCCATTGCCGTTGAACATTCGCGACTGACGACCGTGGAGAAAGTGGCGCTGTTTCGCCGCCTGTTTCGTGGACGCACCGATGTTTATCCAGTCCGCTGGGAAGGCAAAACCTCGGGCAAGTCGGGATACGCGCCCGCCTGCGCCAACGAGTGGCGCGCCGGGGTTTGCGAGAAGCCTCGCATCAAGTGCGGCGACTGCGGTAACAGATTGCTGCTTCCGCTGACCGATGCGGTCA
>JBKJOH010000261.1:0-3503 GCA_046593295.1 Polaromonas sp.
CAAATCGTGCCATTACACGTTTCTACGAAAAACGCGGCTAAGTGCTTGATTTCATTGGAGTAGAGGCGACTTTGAGGCCGGCAACTGTCGAACCCGGGAACTCAGAGCCTCTCAGCTTAAAAATGACGAGCATCTCTACCTGATGCAAGACCTGCAAAACAGTCACGATGAAATGGCGTTGCTGATGCGCACAAGCGACCCGGCAACGCTAGTGGGTTATGTACCTCATTACTATTCGGCGGAATTCACGCATTTGATTGAATTGGTAGGGCGGAATGCCGTCAAGGTAACCGTCGAAAAGGTCAACCCCGAGGCACCTATTCAATATCGGATTCTTTGCAAACTTTCTGCGCCCTGGCCTTCTCAGTTCGCACCTTGTAAGAACGGCCAATATGAGGTTCTGTCGAGACCGGATAAGACAACGCCCCATTAGCACCATCGCGGCTATGCCCCCTCCTCATGGTTCGATAGCGGCAACTCGAATCTGACATTGTCAGCAATACGGCGGCTTGACTATCGTTAATCCTTTTGCCTGAGCAGTACGTTTGAGTTGTGCCCAGTCAAGGCGAGATAATCCCCACATGAACCCTTTGCTTTCACGCCTACAGCCCTACCCTTTTGAGCGGCTCAGGCAACTCCACGCCAGCATCGTCCCCAACCCGGCTTACAGGCCAATCAGCCTGGGCATAGGCGAGCCGCGCCACGCTACGCCCCAGCTCATCAAGGACGCGCTGACTGGCAGCCTTGCAGGCCTTGCAGGCTACCCTGGCACGCAGGGTGAACCAAAGCTGCGGCAAACTATCAGCGACTGGTTAAAGCGGCGATATGCACTCACGGTTGACCCTGCGACGCAGATATTGCCCGTCAATGGCTCGCGTGAGGCGCTTTTTGCGCTGGCGCAGACGGTCATTGACCCTACTAAACCCAACGCCACCGTGATTTGTCCTAATCCGTTTTATCAAATCTACGAAGGCGCGGCGCTGCTGGCTGGTGCCGAGCCGTGGTTTGTGGCCAGTGACGCAAAACGCAACTTCGCGCTGGACTGGGCCAGCGTGCCACCTGACGTTTGGGCCAAGACGCAACTGGTGTTTGTCTGCTCGCCCGGCAATCCGACGGGCGCGGTGATGGATCTGGCTGAGTGGAAGATGCTTTTCGAGTTGAGTGACCGCCATGGTTTTGTGATTGCCTCGGACGAGTGCTACAGCGAGATCTACTTTCGTGAAGAAGCACCGCTAGGCGGACTCGAAGCTGCAGCCAAGCTCGGTCGCCATGACTTTAAAAACCTGATTGCCTTGACCAGCCTGTCCAAGCGCAGCAATGTGCCCGGCCTGCGCAGCGGTTTTGTAGCCGGTGATGCAGCGCTTATCAAACCGTTTTTGCTCTACCGCACCTACCACGGCAGCGCCATGAGCCCCATCGTGCAGGCGGCCAGCGTGGCGGCTTGGGCTGATGAGGAGCACGTTGTGGCTAACCGCGCCTTGTACCGCGAAAAATTTGCAGCCGTCACGCCCATGCTGTCCGCTGTGATGGACGTGGCCTTGCCTGATGCAGGCTTTTATTTGTGGGCGGCTATCCCGGCTGCGTTCAAAGGTCTCGATGCCGACTTCTCGCGCGAACTCTTCGCTACCTACAATGTGGTGGTTTTGCCGGGTAGCTACCTGGCCAGAGATGCCCGAGGCAGCAACCCCGGTGCGGGGCGAATCCGCATGGCGCTGGTGGCAGAAACCGCCGAATGCGTAGAGGCCGCAGCGCGTATCGTTCAATTCATCCAGTCAAAATAATGGGCACTTCTATAAATTCATTTTTCGGGCGAATTGCCGCGTTGCGCGGTGCTCGCAATCCTCACGTACCTGAAGTACGTTCCGGTTGCTGCGCTCCGTGCGCCTTGCACTTCATCCCGAAAATCTGAATTTCTAGAAGCGCCCAAATTTTTACTCTTTCAATTTCAAATTCAATTCCAATACCAATCTCATGACACAAGATAACGCAAACCTTCAAACCACCCTAGATGCCGCCTGGGAAGACAGGGCCAAGCTCTCACCCGCCACTGCACCCAAAGACATTCTGGATGCCGTTGAGCAGACCATCAGCCAGCTCAACAACGGCACGCTGCGTGTTGCCACACGCGTAAGCGTTGGTGTGTGGACGACCCACCAGTGGATCAAAAAGGCCGTGCTGCTGAGTTTTCGCCTGCATGACAACGAATTGATGCGGGCTGGCGACCTCAGCTTTTTTGACAAGGTCAAAACCAAATTCTCACACCTGAGCGAAGCTGAGATGCGCGCAACCGGCATCCGCGTGGTGCCGCCTGCGGTGGCGCGCCGCGGCAGTTTCATCGCTAGGGGCGCGATCCTGATGCCCAGCTACGTGAACATCGGCGCCTATGTGGATGAAGGCACGATGGTCGATACCTGGGCTGCGGTCGGCTCGTGTGCCCAGATCGGCAAGAACGTGCACCTGTCTGGTGGCGTCGGCATCGGCGGCGTGCTCGAGCCCATGCAGGCCAACCCGACCATCATCGAGGACAACTGCTTTATCGGCGCGCGCTCTGAAGTGGTTGAGGGCGTGATTGTTGAAGAAAACTCGGTGATTTCGATGGGCGTTTACATCGGCCAGAGCACACCGATTTATGACCGCGAGCAGGGCACCGTGACGTATGGCCGCATTCCTGCCGGCTCGGTTGTTGTGTCGGGAAACCTGCCCAAGGCCGGCGGCAAATACAGCCTGTATTGCGCCGTCATCGTCAAACGCGTGGATGCAAAAACCCGCGCCACTACCAGCCTGAATGACCTGCTCCGAGACTAACCAATCGACTAATCGACCGATTCCTTGATCCGGGCACAGGCTTGTGCACATTAATTGATGATGACCTAAGGGTGACTATGAGCACAATGGAAAGAATCCTACGTTTGATGGTGGATAAAAAAGCCTCAGACGTTTACCTGTCGGCGCACTCGCCTGCCCTGATCAAGATCAACGGCCAAGCCATTCCCATCAACGCGCAGATCCTGCCGCTGGACGCGCCGCGCAATCTACTGGCTGAAATCCTGCCGCCGGCCCGGATCGAAGAGCTGGTAGAAATCGGCGAGCTCAACATGGCGATTTTCATGGAGGGGCTGGGCAACTTTCGTATCAGCGGCTTCAGGCAGCGCGGCAGCTATGCCGCCGTCATACGCTTTGTGCCCAGCGAAATCCCTCCGCTTCAAAGCCTCAACGTGCCGCCCATACTGGGCGAGTTGGTGATGGAAAAACGCGGCCTGCTGCTGATGGTGGGCGCGACCGGCGCCGGCAAAAGCACGACGCTGGCATCGATGATTGACCGGCGCAACGAGTCGTCGCCCGGCCATATCCTGACGATCGAGGACCCGATCGAATATTTCTTCACCAACAAGAAGTCGCTCGTGAATCAGCGCGAAGTCGGCACCGACACCCAGTCGCTGCAGATTGCGCTGAAAAACGCGCTGCGCCAGGCGCCCGACGTGATCCTGATCGGCGAGATCCGC
>JBKJOH010000295.1:0-4612 GCA_046593295.1 Polaromonas sp.
ACTGCCCCGGTGGACAAGCCATCTCCGCAGCTGACCAGTTCTACAGCCTGGCGTTTTGATCTCGAAGCGCGGTCGCCACCTGTCTCCGCCCCTTGCTCACTATTGCGACAGAACCCCAATTACTGCCTCCGTAATGGGCGGGCGCACGTAGCCTTCAATTTTGTTGGCAGACATATATGTGATTGCTGCTCGAAATATTCATGCCTCCTGGCGGTAAATGAAATACTCTTCTCATTCTTGGCTGGGAAGTGTATCCCACTTGGTCGAAGGATAGGAAATTATCCGGGGCTGGGGATAAGTCAAATGGATTACAGCGAAGTCAGCTTCTGGTACAGCGTGAACAGATAGGCCACGCGCTCGGCATCCGTTTTCCAGCTCTTCCTACCGCCGCTCAAGGCGTAGGCGGCATCGACGGCAGCATCCAGCGCGCGATGCGCTTTGAGCAGCTTCTCCGGCATGGGTGGGTTGTAGAGGTCGGCCAGCGTGGCACCGGTCTCGGCGGCGCGGGCATCGAGCACGGCTTGTGCTGCGCTTTCGATGGCGGTGCGCGCAGATGTCGCGCGCACCGCATCTGATTTCTCATCGAGGGCGGGCCAGGGAAAGTTGTTATAAACAATCTGGTTGGTGTAGCGGTAGCGACTTTCAAGACGACCGCAGACATAACTGACCCAGGCCATGTGCATGCGCGAGCTGAGGATGCCGAACTCAAAGAGACCGGCATCGGGAATGCACAGATTGGCATCACCCACGATCACTTCCGCTGGCATGAAACCAATCGGAATGATGGAACGTCGTTCCGACGAATGGCGCGGCACGAGAATGTAGCGGCCACTCGGCTGCCGAATCTCGCCAAACAAATGCGCCGCACCGGCCAGCGCCTGCGTGGCCGCACGTGAGCTGGCCTTGCGGTGCTGTTCCACCGCCCGCACCCGCTTCATCACTTCGGGCATGGCTTTGAGTTCAGCCGCCGGGCAGTCCTTGAGCCACAGGCACCAGCGGTCAAGCTGGTTGATGAATTCGTCGGCACCCAGAAAACGGCGAATCCACTTTTCGGCCTTGGGCTCGGCCGCCAGCAGCGCATCGCGCTCTGCGCTGGACAGCAGCAGATGCCCGCCATCGTTGGGCATGGAGCCGAACACGATCTCGGGCACCTTGCAGATCGGTGCGCGGCGCTTGTCGAGCACCAGGTCGGCGGCATCAACGAGATACGGGTTGATGTTGCTCACGTCCGCGATGATGGGCTCGGACTTGACGGTTTCATAGTCGGCCAGCGGCACTTTTTTGAACTTCTCGGCGCCGAAACCGATGATGACGCAATGCACCGCCGCGCGGCCCGGCGCGTCGTTGCTCCACTGGAAGGTGCGGTGTGCAAACTGGATGTGCATGCCCTGATGCAGCATCCAGCTCCACAGCGGTGCCACCTGCTCGCCCTGGGTGATGCTGTTGGTAGAGACAAAACCGCAGCGCACCTTGCGCCGCGCCAGTGTCTCGGCGCGGTCCACGTCGGCAAACAGGTCGCTAAATCCTTCACCGCTTTGGCCGAACTTCACGTCCTTGAACTTCTTGCGGTCCCGGCTGGCTGCTGCGGCAATGCCGGCAAAGCTGTCAGGCGCGGTGGTGATGTAGTTTGCTGCCTTGATGTACCAGCCCGCCACGTAGTCGAGCACGCCGGCACCCTTCATGCCGTGGCAGACGGTTTCCAGGTCTTCCTTCTGCTCCGGCTTTTGGTGCTGCTTGCCGACGAAAGGCGGGTTGCCCAGAATGTAGTTGAGCTTGGTAGGAAGCACGAAGTCAGCCCAGTCAATGCGCAGCGCATTGCCGTGGCGGATGTGCGCGCTGCGCTTGAGCGGCACGCGCAGCATGGGCTCGCCAAACTCGGTGCCGGCCTCCACGTTCATCTGGTGGTCGGTCAGCCACATGGCGACCTGCGCCACCTGGGCCGGGAACTCTTCGTATTCGATGCCGTAGAACTGATCCACATCGACCTTGAGAAAGTCGAACACGTGGCCAATGCGCGCGCCGAAGCGGCTGGCCGCGCGCATCACGTCGAGCTCCAGTTTGCGCAGTTCGCGGTAGGCGACGACGAGGAAGTTGCCGCAGCCGCAGGCCGGGTCCAGAAAGGTCAGGCTTCGCAGCTTCTTGTGGAATTCGAACAGGCGGCTGGCATCGCCCTTGACCTTGTCGAACTCGGCGTGCAGCTCGCCTAGAAACAGCGGCTCGATGAGCTTGAGGATGTTGGTTTCGCTGGTGTAGTGCGCGCCCAGTTCGCGGCGGCGCTCCTGCGCGTCGAGCTCGATCACGCGCTGGAACATGGCACCGAAGATGGCGGGCGAGATGTTGCCCCAGTTGCGCTTGACCAGGTTCAATAACTGGGTGCGCATGGCGGCGGTGAACGCAGGCGGGTCGATGCGCTCCTCAAACAGTTTGCCGTTGACGTAGGGGAAAAGCGAGAACTGCTCGGCCAGCGAGGTCTGGCGCTGGTCGGTGGCCTTGTTCAGGGTGACGAACAGGGTGTCGAGCACGGCGCCAACGTTGGAGCCGTCTTCAACGGTGTGGAATTCCAGCAGGTCGTGAAAGCTGTCCTTGGGCTGGAAGATGCCGGTGTCGTCGGCAAACAGACAAAACAGCAGGCGAACGAGAAAGATTTCGAGATGGTGGCCGCTGTAGCCGTCACGCTTGAGCAGATCGTGCAGCTCGCCCAGCGCATCGACGGCGGCACGGTTGATGGCTTCTTCTTCGCGGATGCGCTGCTTGCGGTAGCCGGCGATGAAGTAGAACAGCCGCAGCTTGTTTTCAAGCTCTGGCAGCGTGAAGCTGTGAACCGTGTCTTCGTCCAGGTCATGCAGCTCAAAACGCCAGAAGTCGCAGACCAGGATGTAGAGCGGTTCTTCATCGGGCTTGAGGCCAGGGAAATAGTCCTTGGCCTGTCGATACGCCTTGGCCAGGTCCTTGCCGCGGCTCTTGTGCTCGATGAGCAGCGTGCCTTTCCAGAGCAGGTCGATGTAGCCGTCCTTGCCATCGAGTTTTTTGACGCGCCGCTCGAAGCTGCCGACCTTTCTGCGCTGGATGCCGAAAACGGTGAAGAACTCATCCCAGAAACTCTTGGCGTCGGCGTCTTCACGCTCAACGTGCTTCCACTCCTTGGAGAAGGTGCGGGCGCGGTTGGCAATTTCTTTCCAGTCAAGTGGCATGGCGAGATACGTGTATCTGGATTGAGTCGGCGCGCATTTTTTAGCTCAGGTGCTTGCCCACAATCCCAGCCAGCTCAAACATCGTCACCTGCGGCTTGCCAAACACCGCCAGCAGTTTGGCGTCAGCGTTGATGGCACGCTTGTTGGTGGGGTCTTGCAGGTTTTCGGCTTTGATGTAGTCCCACAGTTTTTTAATCACCTGCGTGCGGGCTACCGGTTCGCTGCCTATCACTGCTGCTAATGCATCGCTGGGTTTGAGGCCGCTGCCGGGTTTGGCTACTCGTGGTGCTTTTGGTTTTGCAGTTTTTACGACGGGTGCTTTTTTGGCTGCGACTTTCTTCGCCGCTACTTTCTTCGCCGCGGGGCCAGCGGTTTTTGCGGCTACCGCTTTGCCGAACGGTGTTTTCACCGTTCCGGTTTTTGATGCTGCGGGTTTGCGGGGCGGAAACTTGGATGGCGCGAATTCGAAGTTGACTTTGTCCGCCTCTTTGTCCCACGCCAGCATGGCCTTGAAGGGGCGGCGGGTGCGCATGGATACAAACTTGTCTAACAGGTCGGTCTTGCCGTTCTCCAGCAGCTTGTGCATTTGCTCGCGCTCAATCGGCTGCTGCAAGATGACTTGGCCGGTTTTGAAGTTGCAGCTGGGTGTGGGTTGCTCGGTGGTGGGCACTGACTTTTCACAGACGTAGTTTTTACCAAACTCGAACACGCGAGATGCGCAACGCGGGCAGGGGCCGAGTGACTGCTGCGCGCTGAAGTCAACGATCTCGCCGGTCGCGGCATTTTTGTCGTCGCCAAAGTCAAACTCAAGCTTGAAGTTTTTGGTTTCTTCGTCAAACTTGATGATCATTTCGGCGGTGAAGGGCCAGCCCGCCTTGGAGCGAAAGCCGTCGAGTGGGCCAATCTTTTTATTGCGCAAAAATTGTTCGACCTCAGCTACTTCAAAGGTGCGGCCGGCTGGCGTTTTGCCGAAGCTGAAACCGCAACCGCTGTCACCGTCCTTGCCCGTTTTACCCACGCAGGTATAGCGGCGGTAGTTTTCTTTAACGATGCCACCGCAGTTGGGGCACGGTGCGGTGAGCGTGGCGTAGTCGCCGGGGATGGTGTCTTTGTCGTAGCCCTTGGCCTTGGCCACCATGCGCTCGGTCATGGCGGCGATCTCGGCCATGAAGGTTTCGCGGCTTAGTTTGCCGTGCTCCATCTGCGCTAGCTTGAACTCCCAGTCGCCTGTGAGCTCGGCCTTTGACAGCTCTTGCACATCCAGCCCGCGCAGCAGCGTCATCAACTGAAACGCCTTGGCTGTCGGGATCAGCTCGCGGCCTTCGCGCAGCATGTATTTTTCACTCAGCAAACCCTCGATGGTGGCGGCGCGGGTCGCTGGTGTACCCAGGCCTTTTTCTTGCATGGCTTCGCGCAGCTCG
>JBKJOH010000090.1:0-12104 GCA_046593295.1 Polaromonas sp.
TATAACTCGTTAAGTGTGGGCCTGGGCAAGCTGGAGCTGAATGTTGAAGCGCTGCAAGACGATCTCAACGCCTCTTGGGAAGTGCTGGCAGAGCCGATACAAACCGTGATGCGCCGCTATGGCGTGCAGGGTGCGTATGAAAAACTCAAGGAAGTCACACGCGGCAAAACCGTCAAAGCCGAAGACCTTCATACGCTGATCCGTTCGCTGGAGATTCCCGAGGCTGAGAAGACGCGCTTGCTGGCTATGACACCTGCGAGCTATGTGGGCATGGCTGCGGTCTTAGCCAAGCGGGTTTAATCTGGGTTCGTCGGCATCACAACGCCGCACTGCCAGCAGGCTTCAAACCCGCCTTCAACCACCTCGCCACACACGCACAGCCAGCGCCGCTGCGGCATGTTCTGCAACTGGTGCAGTAACTTTTTGGCGCGCACTTCTTCTTGGTCAAGGGCCAGCCAGACCTCGGGCAGGCACTGGTCGGGTGGCAATTCGCCAGCCAGCCCACCGAGAAAATAGCGTTGCACGCTGGCTGAAAATCCGGCTTGCTGCAAGGCATCAGCCCAGAGTGTGGCGATGGCGATGTTGGGGGCCTGAGTTAATCTGAGCATGGAAGTTTGTGAAATGCCATTGCTATGAATTCAGTAGCTTGTCACGCCCGTTTTTAAAGGGCCACAGCCATTTTAGGCCTTAAAAATGGCATTTTTATGCGTTTTTTGGGCTGCCAAAGGTGATTTTTGAAAAATCACCTTTTTTCAAGCGCGCGGTCGGCGTAGCGGCCAAAGCGCCAAGCTGTAGCGTCCATCGTAATGCGCCGCCAGACGCTGCGTTTGGCGGCGGGCGATAGCTCGGGCCAGCGCTGCACTTCTTCAAACGTGCGGCCGCAGCCCTTACACATTTCATCGCCCTGGCTGGTCGAGCAAATGGCGATGCAGGGCGTATCAGCGGTGGTGTCGTACCAGGCTTGCCAGGCGCTCATGGCCTTGGGTGGAAAGCTCTTTTCGTCAGCCTCGTCCTCATGGTAAAAAATCATCAGCGCATACACCTTGGCCAGCGCCCGCAGTTCTGCGCCCAGCGTGATGCCGTCGGGCGACGGTGTTTTTTCGCGCCAGTAGTTGATGGCCGCTTCAATGTCGGTGATGTGGATGCCGGCCATGTCGAGGTGATTTTTTCAGTTGCCTGTAGCGGGTAAATATTGGGGATAGTTGCATAGGTTATTGAGGTCAGATGCCAATAACCTACAGCGCCCAATAGATGGGCTGGCCTGAAACTGGATTATCCAGTACTCGCGAAGTTAAGCTACACGGGTAAGGTCCGGGCATGAAGCATAAGGTACTTGCATTCAAGCTGGATTTATTGTCCAATCAAGGCATTGAAGGGGAGTAACTCCCTCGTTTTGCGGCAGTACTTTTATCAACAGGCACAGCAGTAAAACGCTACAACAAGTCGTCAATACGAAGCCTTGAATCAAACAGGGCTTCCGGCTTGTTGGACATGCCAAGCGCTACAAGCGACACTGCATGTCGAGCCAGACCTTCGATTGAACCTGTTCAGGTTGAGTCGAGGGCGTTCGCAGTTTTCGTATTGGCAGCTGCAGCACTCAACCACCTGATCAGTTTCAACGAAGCCGGCCACCCGTTTGCGGATGGCCAAGTCGAAATTTGACATGGAGTGCTAACTTGGAATTATTCTCGAACCCCTGGTGGTCAGCCCTGCTGGCGATCATCCTCATTGACCTGGTGCTGGCTGGCGACAACGCAATCCTGATTGCGCTGGCAGCCCGCAACCTGCCCCCCCACCTACAGAAAAAAGCGATTGCCTGGGGCGCAGTCGGAGCCATCGTGGTACGTTCCGTGATGACCATCGGCGTGGTGTGGCTGCTCAAAGTCCCTGGCCTGATGCTCGTCGGTGGTCTCGGCCTGTTGTGGATTGCCTACAAATTAATGTCTGACCAGGGGGGCAAGGAACATGAGGGGCCGGTTGCAACTACATTTTGGAGCGCGATGAAAACCATCGTGGTGGCCGATGCTTTGATGGGCATTGACAACGTGCTGGGCGTGGCTGGCGCTGCGCACGGCTCATTTGAGCTGGTCATCATCGGCCTGATGGTGAGCGTGCCGATTGTGGTTTTCGGCAGCTCCCTTGTGCTCAAACTGGTTGAACGCTTCCCCATCATCATCCCGCTGGGTGCTGCCGTGCTGGCATTGACAGCTGCAAAAATGATTGTGAGCGAACAGCTGCTTGGCCCGATTTACCACGGCCCGGGTGCGTTGCCGTCAGCTGAAACCTTGCACACATTGGCTCAATGGGCCACTTACGGACTGGCCGTTGCCGGTGTGCTCGGTGCAGGCTGGTGGGCTACGCGGCGGGCAAAGTCGCACGGTAACTAGTGATCGAGTTTGTCCTGGAGCGCTTGCTCTTTAACAAGTGAATCAAGTTGCCGCGCACGCGTGTCGATGATGGAGCCTTCGACAAAATCTGCGCTGCCCGGATTGCTTCGTATCATGGTCTGCGCCGCCCTGAATCTTTCCAGCGCACCGGTGTAGTCAAGCTGCGCCACGCGACCTTCTGCGTCGGCACGAATGGCGCGCACGCTCTGGTTCTGGTTGCCGTAAGCGACCGCCAGCAACTGCCAGGCCGCGTCATCTTTGGGGTGTAGCGTGACCCAAGTTATCAGGCGATCCGACACCGCCTGCGGCTTGCCCGCTGCCAGCAAGGCCCTTGCCTGCATCAACAGCTCTGCACGCACGGTGGTTGCCCCCATGTCGATTTGTGCAGCGCCTGCTGGCACAGCCCCGGCCAGCAGATCAATCTCGATGGTGAGCAGACTGGTCGCGTTGGCGACCGGCGCGTTGCCCTTTTCCGTTCCAGTGAACTGCCCCTTGAGCCTTTCAGCAAGGCGGCGCGCCAGGGCGAAGTCCCTGAGCTTGGCGGCTGCCAACGCACCGGCATACAGATTGCTGGCAATACGAGCATCCGTGCCAGGCGTTGCCTGACGCTGTGCTTCAGCCACCATGGCACGCAGGGCATCCACACCCGGGTCGGCCAGAACGCTCGCGCGTGCGGCCATCACGGCGTGCAGCAAACGGGCTTGTGCTGATTCACTGGCCGTGGCTTTGTTGGGATGGGCTTGCTGCAAATCGAGTTGCAACCTGGCTTGCGCTTCTGCAATGCGCTGGGTTGTCAACGGGTGGGAGCGCAGGTAGGGGAAGGAGCCGTTGTCGTTGATGCGTGATGCCTGCTGGAGTTTTTCAAACATGCTGGCTACGCCCCGGCTGTCAAAGCCTGCGTCCGTCATCACATTAAAGCCGACGCGGTCGGCCTCGCGCTCCATGTCGCGCGAAAAATTAAGCTGCGATTGCGCCGCAACCGCCTGCCCACCCACAATCGCAGCCTGCGCCGCATTCGGACTTTTGCTCGCGGCCAGCGCGCCCAAAATCATGGCGGCGATCAACAAGGGCGTGGTGCGCGCCTGTTGCGTGATGAGCCGCGAAATATGCCGCTGCGTGATGTGGCTCAGCTCGTGCCCCAGCACCGCTGCCAGCTCGTCGCGGGTAGTCACAGCAGCAATCAGGCCCAGATGTACCCCCATGTAGCCGCCCGGCAATGCAAAGGCATTGATGCTCCGGTCGCGAATCAGAAAAAGCCCCCACGCAAAGCGCTCGTCAAGCTCGGTATTGAGTTCACCCCGCGCGCGCGCCGCAGCCATCAGGCTTTGCCAGATGCCTTGCATGTAGTCGACAAGCACCGGGTCGTCGATATAGTCAGGGTCGCGGTAAATGCTGGCGGCGATGCGGTTGCCAAGACGACGTTCGGTGCCGGCAGACATTTCGAGGTTATCGCCCAAAGAAGGCAAGCCACCCGCATTGCGGGTAACGCCGCCAGGTGCTTGGGCCAGGGAGGCGTTGCCGGACAGCATGAACGCCATCGCGGCAACAAGCGCGGTTTTGAGGGCGGTTTTAAAACGAATCAATGGGAACAAAAGCCAGTACCTCGGCGGTATTGAGGTCAATTAAAACTGTCCAGAAAGTCTGCCTGCCGACCATGGGGATGTAGCCAACTGCAATGGGCACGCGGCCAGCGGCCTGTAAAGCGCTGTCAATTTCTTTTTTGTTGGCCGGGAAACGGGCTTTCAACTCAGTCAAGGGCTTGGCTCGCGCCAAAATTTGTGGTTTGGCTTTTTCATAGGGCTGCCAAAAGTCGGGCCGGGCACCAAGCGCAGCGCCTTGCAATGCGGCCATGGTGGCCTCAAAGCTTTCCTTGCTGTCTTTAAAGTCGCGCACAGACAGCAGCGTTGGGCCGGTCAAAGGCAACTGTCGCAACTCAGGTGGTGCCCGATTGAGAAACTCAGGCGGAATATCTATCGCATGAACCGCCCGGAAACGATCAATCTCAAACACCAGATGCACCGGCCGGGCGACTGCGACAGTCCATAGGCCGTAGGCCAGCGCAGCGAGCTGTAGCAAGCCAATGATGCCAAGGTCACGGCGTAACTCCTTGCGCGGCTTGGCTGTGTTGAACACGGCCAGCGTCATCAAAGGACCCATGACAACATCCACCGCCACCACGATCAAAAACAGCTCACGACCGCCTGAAATTTCGCGGTAGGGGTAGGGGTACCAAACGACAAAAACCAGCAGCGCGGCCAGTATGGCGAGGGTCAAACTGATGGCTAAATGAATGCCTGCGGCCTTCAATCGGCCAGCAAAGGGGCTGTTCGAAAAATCTGATTTGAAAATCATGGTCTTATGATGCGGGTTGCTTGTAAAGGTTCTGTAACTGCATGATGCCAAATTCAACGGGCCATACGCTCACTCATTTCGATGCCCAAGGCCAGGCCCACATGGTTGATGTCGCTGCCAAAGCGGCGACGCACCGTATGGCCATTGCCCAGGGGCGTATTGTCATGAATCCGGCAACGCTGGCCATTATTTTGGCAGGCAATGCCAAAAAAGGCGATGTACTGGGCATAGCCCGCGTGGCGGGCATCATGGCGGCGAAAAAAACCAGTGACCTGATTCCCCTGTGCCACCCGCTGGCATTGACGCGCGCGGCAATTGATTTCACGCCCCACCAGGACAGCGCCGCCATAGCCTGCCGCGCAACTGTTGAAACCGTTGGCCCGACAGGTGTGGAAATGGAGGCGCTGACCGCCGTGCAAATAGCGCTTTTGACCATCTACGACATGTGCAAGGCCGTAGACCGGGGCATGACCATCACCGACGTTTGCGTGCTCGAAAAGCACGGTGGCAAGTCGGGTAGCTTTGTCCATACGCCTGCGCCGTAATTATTTCAGCTTGCCCAGCGCAGAAGCGATTTTGGCATTTGGGTTATTGGGGTCAGACACCAATTTCGCTGCAGTGCAAGCACTGCACCCTACGGGCGAGCCAAAGGCTCGGCGAATTTGGGCTCTGACCCCAAAAACCCTGCATAGTCAAGCGGAAATGCCGCCCTGTAACGCACCAGCTGCTCTAGCGCGGCGGCATCACGTTTGAGCATCACGGCGCTTTCAATGATTTTTTCAATGACTCGCGGCTCTGGCGAATAGTGCAGCAAAGCAGTCGCCGTGTTGAAAGTCCACTCTGCGCTTTGCGGTGTGAGCGGTGTCACCAGCAGTTGTGCAAAGCGGAGCTGGTTGTCAAATAACCAGGACTTGCTAATTTTTTCCAGCGTATTGTTGCGGTAAGCCGCATCACGCGCTTCAGGTGCCAGGTAAATTTGGCTGACGCGGTTGTAGTCCCAGGCGGCAAAGCCCGTACACGCTATTAAAATAATAGCTAGCGACGCTTTAAATATGCGCGCCACAAGGCTATTTAACGAATTTTTTCCGCCCTGCAAAGCCTCATCTGACGTTGGCGCAGGTCGCCACAGCAAGCCGATGCAAATCCAGAAAGCCATCTGGAACGGGCCATACCAAAGCGGGTACTCCAGCATGCTGTGCAGCAAGATGGCCGCCAACACCGTCCATGCTAATTGCCGGGTCGGGTCTACTTCACGCCACGGTTGTTGCCGCACCACCCACCAAGCAAAACCACCACAGACCAGCAGCGCCACGGGAATACCCAGCTCTACCGCTAAGTGCAACGGCAAGTTGTGTGCATTGTCAAGAATCTCGCAAAAACGCGGTTCGTTGTAAAGCGTGATGTAGTGCGCGTAGTCAAGCTCGCCCCAACCCCAGCCGAGCCACGGTTTTTCGGCAATCAACGTCAGCACGTTGGACCACAGGGTGATACGGCTTGCGCAAGGCGCGTCACCGCTTCGTAGCCGCGCCGCCATCCCGAAAATAGAAAGATCAAACCCAGCGAGCACAGGCAATAAAAATGCGGCGACGGCGTAGGCGATGACAGCTGCAATCAGGATGCGGCGCACCGGGCGCTGCGCCCACAAGCCCCATAGCCAGCACATGGCGCACACCAGCCCAAGCTGGACAATGCCGGTACGCGATTGGGATGCAGCGTTACCCACTGCTAATAAACAAGCAAGCAGGACTGCCAGCCGCTGACGAGCAGCCGTAGGCTCGGATGCGCCCCGGTTGTGAACTACAAACCAGATTAACGCCGCTAGGGCCATGTTGGTGAGCGTTGCAAATTGATTGCGCTGGCGCAGATTGGCATAGGCCTCACCCAGCCTTACGTGATTGACCCAGGGTTCAAATGCGCTGGTCATTCCAAAATACTGGAGTAGCGCTATGGCGGTACTTAAAACACCAGCAAGCAGCCAGGCGCTGGCAGCAGGAAACACCCAACGCTGCGAAAACGCTGCTTGACTTGCGACACCGTCATGAAATGAACGTAGTGAAGCAAGGAGTAGCAAGTAACCGATAGCCATCAAGGTGACCAACCAGGGCACGACGGAGGGCGATGGTCCAGATGCGAAAGGGTTGAGCCAAGGCAATAAAACAGCAAAGGCCATCAGCACCCCGCTTGCCGTTCTCAGTACATTGCTCGACTTCATTGGTCTGGTTATTGAAACGATGAAGCATCAAGGTGTGACCACCTGCGACCGCTCCGGGGGCTGTATTTCATAGCTGCTTACGCCCTGAATACGTGGGCTGCAGGCTGCTTTCTTATAAATTCCGACGAGTGGATTCGATCTGGCTGCGATCGGGGAATTTAATTGGAGTCTGACCCTAATTACCCTAATTACCTGCGGCCAAATTCGAGCCTGACCCCTTTACTGCTCAAGCAATGGCAAGCATCAAATGCCCGAGAGGTGCGGCGGCGGGCTTCACCTTGATCTCGATGTCGTAGCCAAGCCGATTCAAGCAGTCCATCAGCTTGCGCTCGGACAGGTTGGCGAAGTCGCCGCGCAACATTCCCGACACCTTCGGTTGTGTGATGCCCATGCGTCGCGCTGCTTCGTCCTGGGTCAGGCCGAGCTTGCGCACGGCCTTGGTGATCTCGATCACCAAGCCGGATTTAATCTTGAGCTTGTCGGCGTCGGGCAGGCCAAGATCGGCGAAGACGTTGCCTGAACCGATTTTGATCTCGATGCCGTCAATGATGCGTTTTGCCATTTCGTAGCTCCTTTGCCAGCGCCTCAGCCACCTTCAGCCTGGCGCGGATGATTTCCATGTCCACCTTCGGTGTGGCGATGCCGCTCTTGCTCTTCTTCTGAAAGCAGTGCAGGACGAACACAGCTTCCTCGAATTTCACGGTGTAGACAGCGCGGTACGTCCCGCCTATGTCGTTTTCGACAACCTCAAGCACACCAGCACCGCCGAAGCCCTTGAGCACCTTTGCCGCACCATGTTGATCGCCACGTTGCGCGAAATCCAAGGCGTGACCGAAAAACTTTCTCACTTCCGTAGGAAGGACCATCAGGTCTTTTTTACTGCCCCGATCCAGACGAGCAGTTTTTCTTGTGTGACCATGAATTAATTATATGCGAACTGGAATAACATACACCTCTTTGACATCCTTCGCTCCGACGAACTGGCTCCACATCAGGTAATGGTCACCTTTACAACCTTCGATGTAACTAAGGGGGTGTCCTGTATATCCTGCGGGCCATTTGGTTGGCCTGCCGGGGCTGGGAAGCTGTCCGCCCGCAAGGCCGAATTCTGCCGCTGCATGCACCATCCGCCAGAGAATACGCAGCGCTCCATGCCTGAGCGCTTAAGAGATGGGTCATCAGATACGCAGCCAGGTCGCGACTGGGGATTGATGCTGATTGGCGCAAGAACTCCGAGCGGATCAATGCAGTCGATCGCACATGGCAGTCATCGAGGTTTGATTCTTGATATTCTGCGAGCGGCTATATATTTCATAGCTGCTTACGCAATAGATACAAGGACTACAGGTCAATTTCTTATAAATTCAGGCTGGCGTGAACTCGACACAGCCGCGACTAGGAATTAATTGGAGTCTGACCCCAATTACCTGCAGATGCGAAAGGGTTGAGCCAGGGCAGCATGAGCAGGATGTCCAGCAAGTAGGGCCGGAAACAAGACTGTCTCACCGGCTGGAGGACTGGTAATTGCCCCGGGAGATTCTGTGGCGGGCATCCGATCAAGGTAATTTAATCTCGAGTAGCTGAGGGTATTTGTGTGCGCGATCTTTCCAATTTGCCTTGATCTGCTGATACGTTTTTTCGCCGTGCATGACGCGCATGACACGCAGTTGGCGCAATGCTTCGTCCGGGTCGCCATTGAGCGCCAGCGAAAGCGCGTACCGATTTTGCGTTGCGGTCCAGGGGTAGCGCAGTGCGACGTTTTTGGTCAGTAGCAGTTCATCAGCGCTCATGCCCGGCTTGGGTGAGATCCTGCCGCCCTCCAGTAAAGCGCCCAGCTGAGTCAAAAAAACCACATCGGGTTTTTGGTAAGTTGCGGGGGTTTGCCCGATGTGCATGGCCTCAAATCGCACGATCCGAAAGTCCTCTTCAATTTTGAAGTACTCGACGGCCGACCAGACCAGCAACGCACTCGTGACGAGCAAGGCTCCCGCTGCAAGCGGGAGTTTCACCTTGAACAGTGGCGGCGTGCCGAGCGCAGCCTCCATGTAGCCGAGCAAAAACATCACTGGCGCAAGGAAGTAAGCGTACGCAAACGGGAACTCAAGCTGCGAATGGACGGCGAAGGGGAGCGCCACTGCCAGGCAGAACCACGGTTGCAGCGAGTCGATCCTCTTCACCCGGCGCCATAGCCACACCGCACCCGTTACGATAAAAACGACAGCGAGCGGCACGCCAACCCACACCGCCAAATCGAGAAAAAAGTTGTGGCTGTACGTCAAAGGCAAGCTACTTGCGTAACGGTCCACCACTTGGTTATGCGCCTTGGCAACCTCCCCGATACCCCAGCCCCACCACGGCCTCAAAGAAACGGCCTCCAGCATCTGCCGCCAGAGCTCGAACCGCGAGTCGCTGACCTCCAATCGGGCGCCTTGCTCGTTGGTTTGAAGGTAAAACGCATTGAAGAGAGTCGGCCAGGTTACATAGAAAAGGGCAAAGGTGCATGCTACCACTGCGGCCCACCAAGCCGAAACGCGGCTGCCAATGGCGGGCCGTTTTAACAACCACCAGGTTAATAGAACCGCCAGCGACAGCACCCCAGTGCGCGACTCGGTGACTGCCAGACCTAGACATAACAAGGCAAGAATGAAAAGGGAAAATGCAGCAGAGGCTTTCCTGGACTCGTACAGAAACGCAACACTGGCAATACCCATCACCAGTAGCGTTGCCAACTGGTTGGGTTGCCCCAAATTTCCTCCAGGTCGACGCAGTTGAGGCATCCGGTTAATCCAGGCGGATTGCTCCCACAGCTCAAAGACCTGGGCAAAGGCTATGACCGCCGAAGCAAAGGCACCAGCCAGCAGGGTGAAGGCCACGACTTCCAGTGTCACCCGCGCCTGCGAAGTGTTGTCCTTCGATTTAGCACCAGCGCCAAATCCCAGCACCAGGGTCGCGATACACAAGGCCAAGTAAAAACAAAAAACGAGAGCGTCACCAGCAAAGGCCATCTGACCGGCAGCAACCTGAACGACGGCAAGCAGAGCCAAACCGAAAAAAGCCAGGGCCACTACAGGCACACTGATCCACGCCCCTGCGTCTTTTTTGATCTGGCGGACCACAGCAATGCTGGAGAACAGCCCAACAGCAACAAATGCCAAGACCTCACTGTGCCAGCTGACCCACGGCAGAAAATGAACAGGCTGCACCCAGCTGCACAGTAGCAGTACCGCCACCAGAATGGTCAAGCGCACAACCTCTAGGTCAGGAAATAAAAAACGCCCCAAAAGGGGCGTTTTTACCTCACGCTGGAAATCTTCCAGCATCAGGTACCGCGGCAAGAACCAGGGAGGAACTTAGGGGGGACAGATGTTACCGTTGTTGATACACCGTTGACTGCGGCAGCATTTCCGCAAATCCATTTGAATAGCGGTAATGCCGTGGTCGGCGCTGTTCCCGCTGAGTTAACCGGAACTAGACTGACGGTCTTGCCGTCAATTGTCGTATCGCCAATGCTGCCGGCAGCCACGGTCACGACAACGCCTCCCGCCAAATCGGTAGCAATCGCCCCGACATACTTGGAGGTGGCGGTGGAACTCTCGCAACCCCATGCGCCCGCAGCGGGCAAACTGGCGGCCGAATTAGTCTGATAAATCTCGGTTATAGACGTGCGGCAAGCAGAAGCCGCCAGAATCACTTCAGACAGCTTCGCGCGCTTGGTGTAATCCTGATAAGCCGGCAGAGCCACAGCAGCCAAAATACCAATAATCGCCACGACGATCATCAACTCGATCAGGGTAAAACCCTTTTGAATAGAACGCTTCATAAAAACTCCTTGGGTTGAAAAAATAAACTTGCACACGGGTATCAGCAGATAGCGTGCCAACCTGCGCCGCCCGTGCCTTATAGGACTTTGCGTGATTTAGTGGTCATTTGAGCTTACCCACAAGGGCTTATGCCGTAGTTCAGTGACTCAAAGCGCCCAGGGTGCTGACATCTTTGTCACTTTGTTTGGGCATTTATTGAAGGCGCACCATGCCGCTTTGCTCCACACTCAGGCGAAACTCTGGGCTGGCTTGAGGCCAATCGACGATGTCTACGCAAATATCCAGGTCGGAGTCTTCAAAGGCGCTGCTGAGCTGGCAGAGTTTGTGAAACGGAAGGGCCTGCGTGTGACTGACGGCAATGTCCAGGTCTGAATATTTGCGCGCGTGGCCAGTAGCACGCGAACCAAAGGCCCAAGCTTGATGGTCTGGCAAGTTCTGCTTGAGTAACTGGCGCACGATCTTCAATTGCTTTGGACTTAGCTCAAGTGTTGCGCCTTTGCTTTGCGTGTGGGCAGACATGCTGTTATTTACTGGTTCGTTAGTTAATGATTCGGTTCGTCGGGCAAATCCGACCTAGCCTTCAACGTGTCGATGAGTGCGGTGCATGGCGCAATGAAACTGCTGGCAACCTCCGCCACGTCTTTGGCCACTTGCTCTTGGTAAACATGGCTGGTTTTGTTGCGCGCCTCATGAAAGCTCCACCACTGCTCGACGCTGTCTATTAAGCCGTGCTTGCCTGCTATGCGAAATAATTGTCTGCGCTGGGTTACTTCGCTGTCTTGTACGCTCAGGTAGTGCTCCATCCAGCGTTTGAGTAACTTCCAGCTTTGTTCGTAAGCGACTTCAAAATTTTGAATCGTTCCAGAGCGTGCGGTTTCTGTTAGCTCAACATCACTACCTCGTTCAAAACGATGCCAAATTTTGTCTGCAGTTTTAAGCGCAGACAAAGACTTTTCAAGTTGGTTAAACGAAATTTCCATAGCGGCCTCAGTGTATCAATGCATTGGCATCTGAGCCACTCTCAATGGGGCTATGACATAGCATTGCCCATAACAACGCAAAGTTTAGATTGACTCACTCCACGCCTGCGCTACGGCCAGCCTGACTTTAGGCGGTACTGCGTTGTTGCGCTGCGCCAACACCAAAGCCTGGCGCATACCCGCTTGCACGCTGGCCACCACGGCGGCGGGGTTGTATACACCGCACACGTCGCGGCCAAAGGCTTGCAGCTCTGCCATGCTTGGGTAAAAACAGCGCCATGGGCCAGAGGTTGTGCGTGATATCGGTCAGGCCGGCGCCCTTGAGCATGATGGCGCGCACGGCGCGTAAGAG
>JBKJOH010000181.1:0-3056 GCA_046593295.1 Polaromonas sp.
GCACAAGGAAGCACGTCCCGGCTCGCACTACCAGTTCAGCCTGAACCTGCTAAAAAAGTTCAAGTCCCTGCACCCCGACGTGCCGACCAAAAGCGGCATCATGGTCGGACTGGGTGAGACCGACGAGGAAATTTTGCAAGTTATGCGCGACATGCGCGCGCACCACATCGACATGCTGACGATAGGCCAGTACCTTGCGCCTTCAATGTCGCACCTGCCCGTGCGCCGCTACGTACACCCCGACACCTTCAAAATGTATGAAGCCGAGGCCTACAAAATGGGCTTTAGCCACGCTGCCGTGGGCGCGATGGTGCGCAGCTCATATCACGCGGATGAGCAGGCGCATGCGGCAGGGGTGACGGATAAGTAAGTCTAGTAGATGCGTGCCAACCTCTGTGCCGCAGCTGCCATAGCGCTGTGTGCATCGCTGCGCAAACGGTCGATTTACGAGGGGTAATGTGTGATTTCGCCGCTACTGGCAAAATCGGGCTTGAAAAATGCAATTTCAGGCATGTTTTAGGGCTGTAGCCCAATAAATACGGGCGTTATCAGCTATTAATTAGATAGCAATCAAGAAGCAAACAAGAACTTCAAAGCAGCGCCGCAGGGTCTTCGCTGGCCAGCACTTGTGCGGCCCAGGCCTTGAGTTTGCCGGCATCCGAGCGCAGCACCTGTTGCTTGACCGCCAGGATTTGCGAAGGGTGCATTGAAAAGCTGCGCAGCCCCAGCCCGAGCAGCAAGCGCGTCATGCTCACGTCACCGGCCATCTCGCCACAGACGCTGACACCTTTGCCCTGGGCATTGCATTCGGCAATGGTGTCGGCTATCAGCCGCAGCACGGCGGGGTGGCAGGGGTCGTAGAGGTGCGACACCGATTCATCGGCACGGTCAACCGCCAGCGTGTACTGAATCAGGTCGTTGGTGCCTATCGACAAAAAATCGAAGTACTTTAAAAACAGCTTGAGGGTCAGTGCCGCTGCCGGGATTTCAATCATCGCGCCCAGGCGCACTGGGCCGTAGGGAATGCCGCTGTTGTCCAGCTGCGCGCGTGCGTGGTCAATGAGGGCCAGCGTATGGCGGATCTCACTGGCGTGGGCCAGCATGGGCACCAGCAGGTTGACCTGGCCGTGCTGCGCGACCCGCAGTATGGCGCGTAGCTGGGTTAAAAACATAGGCGGGTCGGCCAGGCTCCAGCGGATGGCGCGCAGGCCGAGGGCAGGATTGAGGTGGGTTTCTTGCGAACGGCCCGCGTGTTTGTCGAGCGGCTTGTCCGCGCCAATGTCAACCGTGCGAATCGTGACTGGCAAGCCCTGCATACCTTCAACGGCCTTGCGGTACGCGGCGTACTGCTCTTGTTCATCCGGCAGCTTGGAAAGGCCCTGCGATGTACGGCCCATGAACAAAAATTCACTGCGGAAAAGGCCCACGCCAACAGCCCCGGCATTGACTGCGCCAACGGTGTCGCCCGGCATTTCAATGTTGGCCAGCAGCTCAACGCGCTGGCCGTCAATCGTCAGCGCAGGCGTGTGCTTGAGGCGATTGAGCCGTTCGCGCTCTAGCTCACCCTGGCGCTGCTTGAAGCCGTATTCAGCCAGGATGATGGGCGACGGGTCAACAATCAGCACGCCCATGTCACCGTCAATAATCACCCAGTCGTCTTGCTCAATCAGCTGGCTGGCACTGCGCGCGCCAACCACGGCGGGGATGTCCATGCTGCGCGCAACGATGGCGGTGTGCGATGTTTTGCCACCCACATCAGTGGCAAAACCAGTAAACAGGCTTTGCTTGAACTGCAGCATGTCGGCAGGGGAAATATCATGCGCGATCAGCACCAGCGGCACATCAACCATGTCGTCCAGCAGCAGACCTTGAGGTGAATTTTTGCGGCCAGCCCCGGCCCGGCGTTGCTGTTGCAAGGGCGGCTGCATCGGCGAGGGCGCGCCTCTCATGCTGCGCAGGATGCGCTCGACCACCTGCTCCAGGTCAGCCTTGCGTTCGCGCAGATACTCGTCTTCCATCTCGTCGAACTGGCGCGCAAAGATTTCGTACTGCGTGGTCAGTGCCCATTCGGCGTTGTAGTGGCGCTCGGTGATCCAGTGCTTGACACCGCTGATCAGCGTCTCATCTTGCAGCAGCATCAAATGCACATCCAGCAGGGCCGACAGTTCGTGCGGCGCGTCCTTGGGCAGGTCTTGCTGCACACGGGTGATTTCTTCAGCTACCGCATTGCGCGCCACGCGCACGCGGGTGATTTCTTCATCGGTTCTGGAGTCGTCAATAAAGTAATGCGCGACATCAGCACGGCTCGATGCCACCAGCACGGCACGGCCAATCGCGATACCGCGAGAGACTGCGAGGCCGTGGACGCTGAAGGTCACTCACCCTCTCCGAACTTATCGGCAATGAGTGTTAGCAAAGCATCCATCGCCTCTTGCTCCTGCGCGCCGTTGGTTTCGATTTGCAGCGTACTGCCGATACCGGCGGCCAACATCATCACGCCCATGATGCTCTTGGCGTTGACGCGGCGTTCGCCCTTGCTCATCCACACCTCACACGGAAAGCTGCCGGCGAGTTTGGTGAGCTTGGCGGAAGCTCTGGCGTGCAGGCCGAGCTTATTGCTGATGTTCGTGCTGGTCTGGATCATGTTTTTGTTTTGCCTGATTTTGCGGTGCGGTAATGGCCACCTGCATCACGCCCTGGGTTGCGCCTGCCAGCGCCCGTGCCACCAGCAAGTCAAGCGACTCGTGGCGGTAAGACACGGTGCGCAGCAGCATGGGCAGGTTGATGCCGGTAATGAGTTTGGACTTCACGCCATCGACCAGCTTTTGCGCCACATTGCAGGGCGTGGCGCCAAACACATCGACCAGTACCAGCATTTTGGACGTGCGCAACTGGCTGGCAATGATGCGGGCTTGTGCCAGCGTTTCTTCGGGCGGCATGTTGGGCTGCACGTCGAGCGCCACCACACCGGCCGGGTTGTCGGGGAACACATGCAGTACGCACTGGCGCAGGGCTGAAGCCAGCGGCGCGTGGGCGATGATGAAGATCCCGTTCAT